>CAYNVI010000178.1:0-8850 GCA_964400585.1 uncultured Pirellulaceae bacterium
TCGTCGCGGACAGCCTGTTCCCGCCGCCACCTCGGGGCAATTTTCCGAAGGCTGGGAACGCGGTCTGCCGATTCCGGCCCTGGCGGACGACGCGCCCGTCCCGCCGGGCGAGGGGGCCGCCAAGACCTCGGATCGAGCGGCTGCAGACGCTCCGCCGGGCGTCTCCTCATCGCCCGAAAACCGCTGGCCCACCCCGGCCGAGCTGGCCAGTGCCAAGCGGATCCAGGTTGCCAAGCCGGCGATCCGGGAGCCGGCCCGGCAAAGCGAGCCGATAAGCCCCGCGGGCGAAACCGCGACCCCCGCTGCGGACCAAGCGGCCGACGGCGAGGCCGCGCGGACCGAGTCGCAGTCGGTCCACTCCTGGAAACCTCACCCTCGGCAAGAAGAGTCGGATCGGCAACGTTTTTTCATCCGTGAACCCACGGGTTGATCGAAAAGAAAAAATGCTTGGGCATCGCAGTGACGGCGCGAAGCAACGTTTTTTCATCCGTGAACCCACGGGTTGATCGAAAAGAAAAAACGCTTGTGCATCGCAGTGACGGCGCAGCGGAACGTGGCGGGCGGGCTCTTGAGGGACAGAACCTTGCTGGCGCCACCCGGCAGTCGGAGCTGGCGCGAACCGGCAGATGGAAAGGTTTCTTGCCCGTTGCCTTGCGATCCCGAGTCCCGCGATGTCCCCTGCTCCCGTCGCCCGCCGCGTGTCCCACAGCCTGCTCGATCCCTGGGTGGGCCCTCCGCTGAAAAAACTCTACCCGCTCCTCCCCATCCCCCGGACGTTTCCTCCCGAGGGGATCGTCCTGATCGGTCACGCCAGCGCGATCGCGGCGGCCTGCGGATTCGCTTATTCGACCGAAACGTGGTGGGGAGGCCTCTTGGCGGCGGCGGGCGTGCTGGGCAACCATACGGCCGACTGTCTCGACGGCACGCATGCGCGGGCGACGGGCCAATGTCGCAATGGCGGAGAGCTCCTCGATCACTTCACCGACCCCCTTTCGTTCGCCTTTTACTTGACCGGCATCGCCGTCGCCTGCGGCCGCTTGGATCTGGGTTTGGCCGCCGTGATCTGTTTGTTCGCCCATGCGCTGTTGACGAACCTTCAGGCCAAGATGACCGGCGAATTTCAGCTTGCCAGCTTCGGCCCTACCGAATTCAAAACCCTGCTGATCCTGCTGGGCAGCGGGCTGGCACTCAGCCATGGAGGGCCGCTGAGCGGGGTGACAGCGGCGATCGACCGCTGGCGGGTCGAGGGGCTGACGTTGGGCTTTGCCGGTTTGATCGCCTTCGGGACCGTCCAACTGGTCATCCAGCTGATCCGGGCGATCCACGAAGTCAACACGTCGGGTGGCCCGGCCGACACGTCCGAGTGGGAAACGGTGCGGCAGCCCTCGGTCAAATAGCCGCTGCTCGGGAGGAGAAGCCGATTTCGCCGGTTGGTTCCAAGCCTGCTGAAACGGGCAGGGATGCTGGCGATCACCATCAGGGCGAGCACGCTTACTTCGCCGGTTGGTTCATCGCCTGCTGAAACCGTCCGAAGAGATAATTGCTGTCGTGAGGTCCCGCCGCCGCTTCGGGATGATGCTGGACGCCGAACGCATTGGCTTCGCGATGCCGGACTCCCGCGATCGTCTCGTCGTTGAGATTGCGATGCGTGATCTCCAGGCAATCGGGCAACGATGCTTCTTCGACGGCAAACCCGTGATTCTGCGTGGTGATTTCCACCTTGCCGGTCTCGAGATCGAGCACCGGCTGGTTGGCACCGCGGTGGCCGAATTTCAGCTTGAAGGTCTTCGCCCCGCAGGCGAGCGACAGCAGTTGATGGCCGAGGCAGATTCCGAACACCGGCACGCTACCGATCAAGTCGCGGATCGTCTGATGGGCGTAATCGAGCGGCTCGGGGTCTCCCGGCCCATTGGAAAGGAAGACGCCATCGGGCTGGAGCTTGCGGATGTCCTCCGCCGTGGCGGTGCCGGGAACGACCGTGACCTGATTGCCGCGGGAACAGAAATGCCGGGGGATGTTCCATTTCATCCCAAAGTCCATGCAGACGATATGTTTCTTCCCCGCATCCCCTTCGCACGCTTCGACCTCGGTCCACTGGTCGAGCCGCTGGTCCCAGGCGGACGCCTCCACCGGCATGACTTCGCGGACCAAGTCGCGTCCCACCAGGCTGGGACTCTGCTTGGCTTTCTCGACCAGGCTCGCGTCGTCCAGGTCGGTCGTGGAAACGACGCCTCGCATGGCCCCCTGCTGGCGGATGTGCCGCACCAGGGCCCGGGTGTCGATCCCGGCGATCGAGACCAGCCCGTGCTCCTGCAAGTAATCGCGGAGCCCTCCCTCGGAGCGGTAGTTGCTGAAAATCCGGCTGCTTTCTCGCACGATGAAGCCCGCCAGCGAGGGAACCCGGTTTTCGATGTCGGCGGAGTTGACCCCGTAATTCCCGATTTCGGGGTAGGTCATCGTGACAATCTGCCCCCGATAGCTGGGATCGGTCAGGATTTCCTGGTAGCCGGTCATCGAGGTATTGAAGACCACTTCGCCAAAGACTTCGCCCTCGGCGCCCACCGACTCGCCGGCGTAGACCGTACCATCTTCCAATGCCAACTTTGCCGAGCGTTGCTGACCGACTGTCATGGATCCCATCCGTCTGAACGTGCTACAGAAAAAGCGTACGCAGCGCGACCGAGCGCGGGCCAGTTCCGCGGCGTCGCCTGCTTAAAAACGGTAGAAGGTTCGGCGCGGAACGGCAAGCCGGGACCCATTCCTAGGGGGGGATGGTTCCGGGGGGACGGATTCCCAGGCCCTGGCTCCGAGGCCGCGTCTCCGAGGCCTGGGGCGAAGCCAAGGCGGTGGGCAGTGAAGGCGGTGGGCAGCTCGCCTATTTCTGTTCTTCCTCGAAGGACTCGTCGAAGGCGGAAAAATCGTCACCCTCGGCTGCTCCTGCGGCCTCGAAGCCTTCCATTTCATCCACCTCGGCGGCAGGCTCCGGTTCGCCCCCCGGCGCCTCCCCGTTCCAATCCTCGTCTCCCTCGGCGACTTCGGACGCCTCCGACTCCGCGGTTTCCCCGGCGGTCGCCCCGGCGAGTTGCTTTTTGCGGCGGCTGACTTCGACGAAATGGGCGACGGGAATCGAGAGCACGACGAACAGGATGGCGATCGTCCAGAGAATGAAGTACAGCATGATCAAGCAAGCAGAATGGGGGAGAGGACCGTCCGGAAAACCGCGCGTCTGGCGGGCGGATCGGCGGCGACGTCCAGCTGGAGGAGCCGTCCTACAAGCCTTTCCAAAACTTTAGGCCGCCGCCGCGCCGCTCGCAAATCGGCGGCTCGCCGCGAGCCCTCCAGCGGCCTTCCCCGGCCGCCACGCGCTCAACTGGTTGTCGCTTCTAGGGTGGGCCCCTTAGGATAACCCGCTTGTCATCCCTTCCCTTGCAACGCATAGGCGAACGCGCTCATGTCCGGCAGCGACCTTTCCGATCTGGCCAATCTGAAGACCACCATCCGCCAAACGGCCCACGCCAACCGCAAGAACCAGGAAAACAAGGACGAGATCAGCGAACGGATCACCGCCGCGGTGATGGAGCTCGACGCCTACCAGGCCGCCGATTGCGTGATGTGGTACGTCGATGTCCGCGACGAGGTGCGGACGCGGCACGCCCTGCCGGCGGCGCTGCAAAGCGACAAGCGGATCGTCGTCCCCTACTGCGTTGACGGCGAGTTGGAGCTGTTCCATCTGGAGTCGATGGACGAGCTGGAAACGGGGATGTACAAGATCCTCGAACCCCGGGCTGACCTGCGGGACGTCGCCTCGAAGCGAGTCGATGTGAAGGAGCTGGACCTGATCCTCGTCCCCGGCGTCGGTTTCGACGCCGCAGGGGGACGCACCGGCCACGGCAAAGGGTACTACGACAAGTTGCTGGAAAACGCCCGCCCCGACGCCCCGCTGATCGCCCTCGCCTTCGATTGCCAGATGTTCCCGTCGATCCCGATGCAGCCGCATGACATCTCGATGGACAAGGTGGTCACCGAGTCGACGGTGCATGAAGGCCGCGGGCGGAGTGCCTCCTGAGGGATCGTTGCGAACTCCCTTCCTCAGCTCGCTTTCCCCTGTTCCGGCGAGAGCGCAGGGCGAGGGGGGCGCAAGACCGCAGCTATTTCTGAACGATTCCACCGCGTTTCGCCTGCCTCGCTTCCCTCCCTCGCTTGTTTCCCCGCGCCATGACAGACCTTTCCCAGCTGGTCGAAGACACCTACGCCGAAGCGTTCCGTAGCATCTACGGTGAAATCCTGATCACCGCGCGTGATGACAAATGGTTGCGGCACGCGGTCGCCGCCGTGACGGGACACGCTTCGAGCACGATCCTGTGCGACTGCGAGGCGGGCGTGGCGGTGTGGATCTCGGCTGCCGAAGCGGCCGCGGGGGGCACTCCCGACGGTCGTCCCGGGGTGGTGGTGCAATTCCATGTCCCCCGCTTCCGGAAGGACCGCCGCGAGCACCTCGAACGGGTCATGCTGGCGCGGATCAGCCAAAACGTGATGACCTGCCCGACGACCCGCTGCTTTAATCGCCTCGACACCGAGGACTATTTCAAGCTGGGTCGCAAGATCGCCTTCTTCGGCGACCGTCATCAGTTCCGTGATGAACGCTACGGCACACCGGGCTGGGTCGTCCCGACGCTCGGGGGGGAATTCTTCCTGTCCCGGCGGTTCGGGTTTCGCGACGGAGTGATGGGAGGCAACCTGTGGTTCTTCGGCAACTCCGAAGCGGCCGCCCTCGAAGCCGCCGAGCAGGGCGCCCTGGCGGTCGACCAGGTTCCCGATGTGGTCACCACCTTCCCCGGCGGCGTCGCCGCCAGCGGATCGAAAGCCGGCAGCAGCTACAGTTTCACGATCGCCAGCACCTACGCCGAGTACTGTCCGACGCTGCGGGATCAGCTGGGCGAGGCGTCGAAAGTCCCCCCCGGGGTCGCTTCGATCATGGAGATCATCATCAACGGCAAAGATCTCGCGGCCCTCCAGCAGGCGACGCAGGCAGCCTTGCGGGCCGCGGCCGCGACCGACGGATTGCAGAAGATCAGTGCAGGTAACTACGGCGGTCGGCTGGGGAAAGCGCTGATCCATCTGCACGAGTTGCTGTAGCGCGCGCGTGTTGCTGTAGCGAGCGCGTGGCTGCGACGCACGATGCGTGTGCTTCAGCATCGCGGGGAATCGGCCTGCTCGGCGGCAAGCACCGCCCGCCCAAGCACCGTCCGCAAGAAATCGACCACCTCGCGAGCGGTGGTCTAGCGGGACGCCCCGCCCCCTTCCGCGATCTGCCCCTCGCCGTCGGCCGTCGCGCTCCAGTTTCGCACATCGCTCAGTTCGCGGAACGTGGCGTCGCGTTCGCCCTGGTGGTCGGCTGCTCCAGGCGATGCTTGAATCAAAAGGGTCCGCCCGCGGCGGCTCGCAGCCGAGGGTGGCACAAGGCTTGCAGTATTGCTCCCTACCCAGCGGTGCCTCGTCCGCCGTGCCCCCTCCGGCGTCACGGTGGCGGGGATTGCGGCAGGTTTGGGAAGTCCCGGCAGGCGATCCCGTGCGGCCTTGGTCGGCAGGGATGCTGGTCGGCAGCGATGCTGGTTCCTGAACTCTGGCCCGCTGGGGGCTCCGGGAGCCTCTGGGCAGCGACCGCACAGGCCCCACGAACCACGACCCACTGCGTCGACGAGGGAGTCGGCGGATGGTCGCCCCCGTGTCGACAAGGAGACGGATTGATGAACTTCTCGGACCAGACTTACAACCTTCGGATCGAACTCGACACCAAGCACTGCACGTTGGCTCCGGCCGAGATCGAGCGGCTGGAACAAGCGCTTCAGCCGCTTCGCAAGCCGGTCGAAAAATTCCCGGTCTCCGACCTCTACATCACGATCGAGTTCTTCCAACGCAGCCACGATTACCGCATCAAGACCGTCCTGCAGCTGCCCGGCAGGGGCCTGGCGACCGGTGACCTCGACAAGGATTACCTGCCCGCTTTCGAACGGTGCGTGCGGAAGCTGGTGCACAAGGTGATCGCTTACGAAGGGCAGCTCGAGGACGAAGAGGAACGCTCGAAACAGCTGAAAGGGACCCATCACGAGGTCCATCCCAGCGAAACGATCGACGAAGCGGCGGCCGAACAAGCGGTCGCCGACAATGACTACGCCGCCTTTTGCCGGCACTTGGTTTCCTTCGAGGAACCGCTCCGCAAACGGATCGGCCGCTGGATCCAACGTTATCCGATCCTCGACGAGCAACTGGGGGATCGCTTCGATCTGAATGACGTGGTCGACGAGGTCTTTCTGAACGCGTTCGAGCGTTTCGACCAGCGTCCCCGCGCGGTGCCCTTGGGAACGTGGCTCGAACAGTTGATCGACCCTTCGCTGCGGATCCTCAGTCAGGACACCGTCGACGAGCTGGAAAACATCAGTTTTGCCCGCTCGCTTCGAGAGGCCGACGAGAAGGGGTAGTAATCCTTCAATTCGCGACGAAGGCGAGGATCCGGGCGGCCGTGCCTTGACTCGCCGCCGCCTGCTCGGCCGCGACCCGCAACCGCAGGGTGTGCGGTTGGGCTGCGGCCAGGTCGGTCGCCAGCATCACGGTCCGTGGGTAATGCAGGCCCTTGCTGTAGCGATGGTAGAGGTCGACCGTCTCCCACTGGCCCCCGTCGATGGCGTACTCGAGCATGCCGGCATCGGGACCCGCCAGCACGTAGGCTCCCACGGCGGTTCCTGCGAACGATAAGCTCAATTCGGCTCCCGGTTCGGTCGCGCACAGCAGGTCGCGGTCGGTAAAACGCGGGCGTTTGCCTCCGGGCAACGCTTGCCAATCGGGTCGGCGGATCGACCAGCCCTCTCCGAGCTCGGCGGCCACCAGCGGCAGCAGGCGGCCGCGGACATAGCTGCTCGGATCGAGCGGTTTGGGCAGTGCGTGCGGCGTCGCTTCGGCCTGGGGGTCGCGCGGCGTGGCCCAGGCGGCTGTGCAAAGATCGATCACCAAATCAGCCGCCAACCGGTTTCCCGGCAGCTGCGGATGGGTGCCTCCATAAGTCTCCCAGGTGAGCTCGCCCGCCGCGATCTGGTCGGCCACTTCGCGGGCGAGGTAGGCGGACGAAATCCCGTAATGTTGTGCCACCTTTTCGTGCTGACGACTGCTCAGCGGTTCCTTGCCCGCTTGCAGTTGCTCGAGCATCGCGGGGTTCAGGAAGTGCGTGATGATCAAGTCCATTTGAGGGTTCTGCTGCAGCGCGTGACGGACGATCCCCTCCATTCCGCGGACGCATTCCCGCGGTCCATGCCCGGCATCCTGATCGTCGTTGACGGCGAATTCGACGAACAGCAAATCGGGCTGGGTCGACAACACGTCTCGCGCCAGCCGAAAGGCTCCGGTTGTCGAGCAGGTTGAACTGATTCCCGCATTGGTGAAGGTGAAGGCGGTCTCGGGAAACCGCTTCTGTAGGTAATCCATGATCAAGGGGCGGTAGCCTTTCATTTCCGTGATCGAGCCGCCCAAGAAAGCGACGCTCCCTTGCTTGGTCGTTTCAAAACGAAGGCGGGCGTTCTGCAGATCACCGCGGAGATGCGCGTGGGGACTTTCCGGCGCGTTGATCGTCGCCTCGCCGGAAAGGTATCCTAGCGAAACGAGGAAATCGTCCAGGGCCGCCACGGTTCGCCGGTAGTACTCCCCTGGCGTGCCACCTCGCCCATGGTTGAAAAACCCATGGCCCGCCCCCGGGTAACTTTTCAGTTCGCAGCGTGCCCCCTGTGCCGCCGCGGCGGCTTGGAACGCCGCGACGGTCGCCAACGGAACCGTCGTGTCGGCCTCGCCATGAAAGATGATCGTCGGGGGGAGGTCGCCGTCGACATGATGGATCGGCGAGAGTTGTTGGGGAGGCACGCCGGTTCGTGTCCGCAGGTCGGCCAGCTTGGTGTCGTCGAGCTCCACGCCGTCAAACGGGGCCAGCACGAGGGCGGGATTGAAGAGGGCCAAGGCATTGGGGACGCTGCTGATCGCGGCATCCTCGGCCGGCTCGTCCAAGTCTTCCAGCACGGCCGTGCAGGCCGCCAGGTGGCCGCCGGCCGAACCGCCTGCCGCCAGGATCCGCTGGGGGTCGATCCCCAGGCGATCGGCATGAGCCCGCACCCAGCGGATCGCCGATTTGGCATCGGCGACGCAACGATCGGCCAGCGTGCCGTGCCGGGAGCGGACGCGGTAGTCGGCGGTCATCGCCACCATCCCTCGCGAAGCCAGGTACCGGCAATGGGGGGCGAATTGTTGGGGACTCCCCGCTCGCCAACCGCCGCCGAAAAAGAAGACCGCCGCCGGTCGCCGATCGTCCGGCTGATGTCCCGCGGGGGTATACATCGACAGCTCCAGGTCCACCCCGTCGACCGTCTTGTAAGTGACTTGACGGGATCCGGCCAGCGGCGACGTTGCGGCGGGCGTCGATTGCGCGTGGGCCAGCGCGGGGAGCAGGACGAGGAGCAAACACAGCGAACGCATGGCGCGGCTCTTGATGGCGAGGTCGGTGGCGGGTTGGAGAGGGGAATGGCCATTATTTTAGCCCGTGCCGCGAGGCCCCGTGGGGCCGGCGGGCCTCCGTCCGCTGGTCCCTGCCACGCCTCGGCAGAAGGCACAGGAATCGCCTGGGTTGGTTCCGGATCACTCCACGGTTGCGGCTTGCCACGGTCCCGCTGCGGCGCGTGGCACGATAGGATGAATCCGGCAGCGGACGCGCCCCGCTGCGCCGCACGAACCGACGCTCGCCTCCCCCTTTCCGGCCGCGAGCCTTCCTCTCTTAGGAGCCCTCCGTGTCCACCGAGATTTCCGTGACGGATCCCC
>CAYNVI010000179.1:0-8844 GCA_964400585.1 uncultured Pirellulaceae bacterium
GGAAGCCACGGCAAGCCCGTTGATCCAGATGCCTGCGAACGGCCAGCGGGCGAGGCGGGATTCCGCGACCGCCGCCCTCACCCGTCCTCCGCGTCTCCCGACCGAGCGGTCTCGGCAATCGCTCGGCAATCCGGCGAGCCGACTGAGCGGCAAGATTGTTGGACCCCTCCGCGTCGGCCCCGTTGATTTAACCCGCGTGCTCGCGAGGGTTCGGCCACGTTTCCCACAGCAAAGGATTTCGATGTTGATTCGCAAGCCTACTCCGCCCGGGCGGCCGCTCCCGGTCGGCGCCCCGCTCGCTTTCCCCGCGGTTCGGCGTGCTCCCGCGACCTCGGATCGGTATCCCGCTTTTACGAATGCCTTGACGGTGGATGTGGAAGACTACTTTCAAGTCTCCGCTTTCCGGGAACGGGTCTGCCGTTCGATGTGGGACCGGCTGGAATCCCGTGTCGAAGCGAACACGGACCGTCTGTTGTCGATGTTCGATCTTGCCGCGGTCCGAGGGACTTTTTTCATCCTCGGATGGGTGGCCGAACGGTACCCGCGACTGATCCGTCGCATCGCTGCCGCGGGCCACGAGATCGCCTCCCATGGCTACTGGCATGAACTGGTCTACGAGTTGACTCCAGAAGCGTTTGCCCGCGATCTGCGGAACAGCCGGGAAGCGATCGCCAATGCGTGCGGGGTCGAGGTGGATGCTTACCGAGCCCCGAGCTTTTCGATCGTGGAACGCTCGTTATGGGCGTTGGAGATCCTGGTGGAGTGCGGGTTCCGCGTCGATTCCAGCATGTTTCCGATCGCCGGCCATGATCGTTACGGGACGCCCACGGCACGGAAGGAAATCCATTGCCTGCCAACGCCCCGCGGAACGCTGTGTGAGTTTCCTCCTTCGGCCTGGGTCCCGCGGCGGATCCCGCTGCCGATCGGCGGCGGCTATTTTCGCCTGTTTCCGCTCCGTCTGACGATGCGTGCCATTCGTGCGGTCCATCAGGAAGGGCGTCCGGCGATGTTTTACATTCATCCTTGGGAGGTCGATCCCTGGCAACCGCGGATCAGAGATGTCTCATTGCAAAGTCGCTTTCGCCACTACGTGGGCGTGGGGCGAACCGAGCGTCGATTGTCGCAGCTGCTGCGGACGTTTTCCTTTGCTCCGATGAGTCGTGTCATCCGTTCGGCTCGGCAGATGTCGGCCGGCGGAGGGTTGGCCCTCGCATGACCGGAACACCCGTCGCCAACGCGCTGCCTCGGTTGTTGATGCTGACGCATCGTTTTCCTTATCCGCCGAACCGGGGAGATCGCATTCGGGCGTATCACCTCCTGAAGCTGCTCAGCCGAAGTTATCGCGTCACGCTTGGTTGCCTCAGCGATGAACCGATCGACATCACTTCGCGGCGCCCTGTGGAGGCGCTGTGTGAAGAGGTCTGGGTGGACGAGCGGAAAACGCTCGCGCGGCTTGCCCGCGCAGGCTGGGCGATGCTCCGCGGCCGTAGTTTGAGCGAGGGGATGTTTCATTCACCTCCCTTGGCTGCCAGCCTGCGGCAACGGCAGGCGAGGTGCCCCTGGGAGCAGATTCTTGTCTTTTGTTCCAGCATGTTCCCCTACGTCGAATCCGCCCCCTTCCAACGTGCGGCATCTCCAAATCGCCGGCTCATCGTCGATCTGGTCGATGTCGACAGTCACAAATGGCAGCAACTGAGTGAGGATTGCCGCGGGCTGCGGCGTTGGCTCTACCTCCGGGAGAGACGGTGCGTCGCTGCCCTGGAGCGGCGGATTGTGGCGGCTGCCAGCGGCGTCACGTTGGTCAGTCCGCCGGAAGTGGAACTGTTCGAGCGGTTGCTGGCCGCCGACAAACCGCTGCTGGAGGGAGCGGCTGGCAACCGCTGCCCCGTGGTCGCGATCAGCAACGGGGTCGACACCGAATATTTTGCACCGCCGCCGGGCAACCTGGCGGCGGAGCAGGAACGCCTGGGGGGCATCACGCGGGGGCCCGCGGGGCGTTTGCCAAGCCGCGGGGAAAGCGCTCGCTCGCGACGGCCGTTACGGATGGTGTTCACCGGGGTGCTCGATTATCGCCCCAACGTCGAGGGGATCCGCTGGTTCTCCGCCCACGTTTTTCCTTGGCTCCGTCAAACGTGTGCGTGTACCCTGCAGCTCGTCGGACGCCGACCGAGTCGCGCGATCTGCCAGCTGCAGGAGGAGGACGGGATCGAGGTGATCGGCGAGGTTCCCGATGTACGGC
Source organism: uncultured Pirellulaceae bacterium (assembly GCA_964400585.1). Classification (GTDB taxonomy): domain Bacteria; phylum Planctomycetota; class Planctomycetia; order Pirellulales; family Pirellulaceae; genus CAYNVI01. The sequence goes on from CAYNVI010000179.1 coordinate 2,240, forward strand.
CGTACCTGCACGCCGCCGATCTGGCGATCGCGCCATTGCAGCTGGCACGCGGCCTCCAGAACAAGGTGCTCGAAGCGATGGCCGCCGGCCTGCCGGTCGTGCTCAGCGGACCGGCGGCCGAAGGGATCGACGCCTGCTCGGGCCAACATTTTTGGATTGCCAACACGGTTGAACAATGGCAGACGGCAGTGACCGCGCTAGCCGCTTGCGCGGCAACCCGGCAGCGGCTCGGCGAGGCTGCCCGACGTCGCGCGGTGGAACGTTATGACTGGTCGGCTTGTTTGGGTCGGTTTCTGGCGTTGCTGGCCGACCCGTCTGCCGACCCGTCCGCCGACCGGCGGCCTCCGGGGCAGGTCGTGAAACCACAGCAGGGTGACGAGGTAGCTTTTCAATCGATGCATGCAGAAGGGGTCACGCGATGCGAGTCTTGTTAATCGGTGCGTCCGGTTACGTCGGTCAAGAATTTGCCGACCAACTGACGGATTTGGGGCATCGGTGGAAGCCCCTGGGGCGCCGCCACTGCGACCTCTATTCGGTCGATGCGGTCGCCCACTATCTAGAAGAGGAAGCGCCCGAGGCGGTCATCAACTGCGCGGGCTATACCGGCAAGCCGAACGTCGATGCCTGCGAGACAAACCGGACGGAATGTTTGGCGGCCAACGCGGTCCTCCCGGGGATCCTCGCCGAAGCATGTGCTCGGGTCGGTGTTCGCTGGGGACACGTTTCTTCCGGTTGCATCTACACCGGCCGGCCGGGAGCAGGGCTTGGTTTCACCGAAGAAGATCGGCCCAATTTCAGTTTCCGACAGGACAATTGCAGTTTCTATTCCGGCAGCAAAGCTTTGGGGGAAGAACTTTTGGCGGGAGCCTCCCAATGCTACCTGTGGCGTCTCCGCATCCCCTTTTCCGCAGTCGATTCGCCACGCAACTATCTCAGCAAAATGTTGCGTTACAGCTGCTTGTTGGAAGCGGAAAACAGTTTGTCATTCCTTCCCGAGTACGTCACGGCGGCCATTGCCTGCCTGGAACGCCGCCTCCCTTATGGGATTTACAATCTGACCAATCCGGGCAGCGTTTGGACGTCCGAGGTCGTCGAGATGTTCGAGGCGTTCGGGATCAGCGAAAAGTCATTTTACTTCTTCCCTTCGGAACAGGCGTTTCGACGCGTCACGGTCGCTCCTCGCTCGAATTGCGTGCTCGACAGTTCCAAAGCCCTGGCCGCCGGCCTGCAGCTTTCGCCGGTCCGCGACGCCTTGCGCAATGCGTTGGCAAATTGGCAGACCGTCGCCGTGGAAGCCACGGGGACGTGAGCGAGGCCGCCCCGGGGAGGGCGTGGAGCGACTCGCTGCGGCGAACGGGATATTTGCCAAGCTCGATTTAAGGGAGAGACGATGCAAACGATATTGGTGACGGGCGGAGCCGGTTTTATCGGCGGTTGCTTTGTTCGGCGCGCCGTCGCGGGCGATCGCTATCGGGTGATCAACCTCGATGCGCTGACCTATGCCGGCAACCTCGATTCGTTACCTCCTGTCGGTCCGCAGCATCACTTTGTGCAAGGGGATATCGGGGACCGAGCGGAAGTGGCGCGACTGCTGCATACCTTCCATCCGGATGCGGTGTTGAACTTCGCAGCGGAATCGCACGTCGATCGTTCGATCGACGGTCCGGGGGCGTTTGTGGAAACCAATGTGATGGGAACGTTTCGGTTGTTGCAGACGACCCTCCGCTATTGGCATGGGCTCTCGCCGGAACGCCAGCAACGGTTTCGCTTTCTCCATGTTTCGACCGATGAAGTCTTCGGGTCGCTGGGGCCGACGGGCCGGTTCTGTGAGACCACGCCGTATGCGCCCAATTCCCCCTATTCGGCTTCCAAGGCTGCCTCCGATCATCTGGTTCGTGCCTGGGCGCAAACCTACGGGTTGCCGGTGCTGGTCACGAATTGTTCCAATAATTATGGACCCTACCAGTTCCCGGAAAAGTTGATTCCGTTGATGACGCTGAACGCTTTGACGGGCAAACCGCTGCCGATCTATGGCGACGGGTCGAACGTACGGGACTGGCTTTTTGTCGAAGATCACTGCCGGGCGCTCGAATTGATTCTGGAGCGGGGCACGGTCGGGGAGACCTACACGATCGGGGGCGATTGCGAACGTACCAATCGCGAAATCGTCTACACCATCTGTGAGATCGTCGCACAAATCGCCCCCCAACTGCCGCATGCTTGTCGGGATCTGGTGCGCTTTGTTGCCGATCGTCCGGGCCACGATCAACGCTATGCGATCGACGCCTCGAAACTGCAACGCGAACTCGGCTGGCACCCGCAAACCTCGTTTGCCGAGGGGATTCGGCAGACCGTCCGCTGGTACGTCAAGCACCCTCAGTGGGTCGCCCGGATCGGTAGTGGCGGGTACCGCGGGCAACGGCTCGGCGTCTTGCCCAAAGCGAAAGTTTGAATCAGACACGCGCGCGGTCGCTCGATTCGCGTGGTGGGTCGAAACCCCTTAGCCGGCGCTCTCGCCTCCAGGGGGCGAACGCGCTGGGGAAGTGAGTTCTGGACGATGGCCACGGCACGCTTGCGTTTTCTCTTGAGAGGGCGATCTAGATGAATCGGAAAGGTATTGTTTTGGCGGGGGGAGCGGGGAGCCGCTTACACCCGATCACCCGGGCGGTCAGCAAGCAGTTACTGCCTGTCTATGATAAACCGATGATCTACTACCCTTTGTCAACGCTGATGTTGGCAGGGATTCGTGACATCCTGATCATCTCGACTCCTCAAGATCTACCTGCCTTTGAGCAGTTGCTGGGAGATGGATCGCGTTGGGGGTTGAATCTGCAGTACGCTCGGCAAGCCCGTCCGGAGGGCTTGGCGCAAGCCTTCTTGATCGGTCGTGCCTTCATCGGCCCCGACCCGGTCACACTGATCCTGGGTGACAATTTGTTTTATGGGCAGGGCTTCCGCCAATACCTTGCACGGGCCGCCGCCGCCATCACGGGGGCAACCATCTTCGGTTATCACGTGATCGATCCGGAGCGGTATGGGATCGTCGCATTCGCGGAAGGCGGCCAGGTACTTTCGCTCGAAGAGAAGCCGGCGGTGCCGAAATCGTCGTATGCGGTGCCCGGGCTCTATTTTTACGATGCGGACGTCGTCGAGTATGCGGCTGCCTTACGTCCTTCGCCGCGCGGGGAATTGGAAATCACCGATTTAAACAAGGCCTATCTGGCAGCGGGCACGCTGCGCGTCGAGTTGTTGTCGCGCGGTTTTGCCTGGCTCGATACGGGGACGCGGGATTCCCTGCTCGATGCCGGGAACTTTGTGGCGGCGATCGAGAAGCGGCAAGGGTTGAAGATCGGCTGTCTGGAAGAGATCGCTTTCCGGATGGGATGGATCGATGCCGCCGCGCTTGAGCGTTTGGCGATGTCGATGAACAATGATTACGGGAGTTATTTGCGAGCGATCCTGGCAGGCTCCTGCCCCGCAGTGACCTCCGCCTCAAGCCCTCCCGCTTCCCCACAGGCGAACGAATGGGACTTGTCTTTACTCTCGTAATGACTTACGGGGGGGCGGCGGTTGCGCTGCTGCGTCCCTACTACGGCTTCTTGATTTACGTCGCCTTTTCGATCATCCGCCCCGAAGCCTTGTGGCATTGGTCGGTGGGGGAGGGGAACTACAGTCGCATCGTCGCGATGGCGTTCCTCCTCGGCTGGGCGATCAACGGCTTGGGGACTTGGCAGTGGGGTGCCGGGGCCGCGCCGATCCTCGCCCTCCTCGCGTTCCTCCTGTGGTCCGCAATCAGCGCCCTGTTTTGCGAATTCCCGGAGGCGGGGAGCGGTTTTCTGATCAATATGAGCAAGATCATCATCCCCTGCCTCGTGGGGATGACGTTGATCAATCGTCCGCGTGATTTGTACCTGCTGGCCTGGACGATCGTCGCCAGTCTGGGGTACGTCGCCTACGACCTCAACCGCGCCTATTTCGACGGCTTCAATCGGCTGCAGGAAGCAGGCTTTGGCGGGATGGACAACAATTCGTTGACGATCGGTTTGGTGACGGGGGTGGGCTTCGCTTTCTTCCTCGGACTCAGTGAGCAGCGCGTGTGGCGACGTTACCTCGCCTTCGCGCTGGCGGCGTTGATGACGCATGCCGTCTTCTTTTCCTTTTCGCGGGGAGGAATGCTGGGGCTGTGCGTTGTCGGCTTGGCCACCGCCGTGGTGATCCCGCGAACCCCGAAGAACCTGACCTTGTTGGGGGTCGGCGTGGTCGTCGCCCTCGCGATGGCCGGACCGCAGGTCTGGGAACGGTTTTCGAGTATCACCGAAAACAGCCTTGTCGGTGCAGAGGCGGCCGAGACGGAATGGTCGGCCGAAAGCCGCTTGCATCTCTGGCGGATCTGTCTCTGGATGGCCGCAGAGAATCCTTTGCTCGGCAAAGGGCCTGATCATTTTCCGCTGCTCGTCGACCGTTACCCCGTGTTGAGCGACTTGAAGGAAAACTTTGCCCACGGCAAAGAAGCGCACACGCTGTGGTTGCAGATCTTGGCGGAAGTGGGGTTCCCGGGGGTCGCTTTCCTGGTCCTCTATTACGGGCTGATCCTGTGGCGACTATTTCCGGCCCTCTTCCGCGACCGAAGCGATGCGGCGGGGCTCAATGAAGGGGCGACGGCGCGGATGGTCACGGTCGCCTTGGTCGGCTTCTTCGTCTCCGCCCAGTTTGTTTCGTTGGAGGGTTTGGAGATGCCCTACTACATCGCCCTGGTCGGTGCCGGCACGTTGAAACTGTGCTCACTGGGGCGTTTGGGATCGACCGTCCCGGCGGCACCGAGCGAGTCACCGAACGCGTCGCACCGCGAGTCGCGGGAGACCTCCGGCGAAGCGCCTTCCCCGGCACCCGGTTGGTCTCCCTCCTGAACCCGCTTCTTTGTTTTCGATCTCAAGCTCCAGGCAGGTTGATGGAAGAGCAGTGTCCCGCCCTCGCCAGTGGTTTATCCCACCAGTTTGATCCCGGTCGCCTACCGGTCGTGGTATGCCTTGAATCCGATGGTGGGTGTGATCGAAGGGTTCCGGTCCGCCTTGTTGGGCACGCAGCCGGTGCCGTGGCAGGCTTTGGGGATCGGCGGTCTTTCCAGCTTGGCGCTGCTGCTTTCCGGCTTGCTCTTCTTCGCCCGTCGGGAACGGAAGTTGGCCGATGTGGCATGAACGCCCGCTTCGCTGGGGGACGAACCCCATGTCCGCCGCCTGCCGCCAAGGGCGCGGAGCGGGGGCGCGGTGCGGCACGTCTGGGAGGGTGCGGGGAAGCGGCTGCCGCGGGGTGGCGATCAGGGTTGCCTTCGCACACCTCAGGTGGGGCAAGCGAAGGGGATGGAAGGGAGGGTGTGCTGCTTCCGCACGCTTTATGAACTTGAAAAAAAAGTGCCCTTTTTTTTTCTCCGTCCGCCGAGGGACACGATTCACTTGCTGGCAAGTGGGGCGTCGTGAAGAAGCCTCGTAGACCGCATTTTCTCCGATCAATGAATTGCAATGGTTGCGCGCTGACTTGTGACAATACGCACGGGATGCAACGATCCCCCCTTATGATGAATCAACCTTTCTACCGGAGAGACCTCTCTCGGCGACGCGGCCAAGTGCCCTTTGTCGTCACCGCCCTCCTTCTTATGGTGTGCACCTTCTTCGGCGACCCCTGTAGTGCGTCGCCGCGGCTTTTCTCGGTGTCTCATGAGGTGGTGGTTGTGATTGTGAAGAAGATGAGAGGGAATTCTCAAGCGACGCGTCGTCGGTTGTTGGTGGAAGGTTTGGAGCAGCGGCAATTACTGGCAGGGTCTTTGGAATGGACGACCGATTCCAGCCTGACCTCGAGCACCCTGTTGAGTGGGGAAGGGAGCACGATGCTGGCCGAAGGGGAGACAGCGACTGCGACGGGGCATACCGGTGGGATGGCAGCCGACCACCTGGGCAGCCACCACATCCCCGATTTTGCGGCCGCGCCGACCCATCGTGTGACGGTCAGTGGGAACTGGTCGGAGCTGGCCAGCCTCTCCGATCTCGACGCCAATTCGGTCGTCTTGATCGAAGCGGGACAAACGGTGGTGTTCGATACGACGGACGTCCGCGTCAAGGCGATCGGCGTCGCCGGGACGCTGCGGTTTGCGACCGATCAGGACACGTCGATCACCTTGCAGGAGTTGCTCGTCTATGGCAGCGGCACGCTGGAGATGGGGACCGAGGTTTCGCCGATTCGTAGCGAGGTGACGGCGACGGTAACCATTGGCGATCGCCCGCTCGATTTGACCAGCGACCCGGCCGAGGCGGGCAACGGCGTGATCGTGCTTGGCAAGATCCAGGTCCATGGGCATCGCTTGGAAGAGACGTTCGTCGGCTTGACCGCCTCGCCGCAGGCGGGGGATCGCCTGTTGCAAGTCACGCAGGTGCCAGCCGGTTGGCGCGTCGGCGATCAGATCTCGTTGCCCCAAACCTTGGCCAACGATGATCAGCGGTTGACCGAGGAGTTCACGGTGGTCGGCCTGACCGCTACCACGATTGAACTCGATCGACCGGTCGGCTTCGATCGTCCCCCGGCACTCGATGGGGACCTCGCGACGGTGACGACCG
>CAYNVI010000180.1:0-1768 GCA_964400585.1 uncultured Pirellulaceae bacterium
AAAAGGGCGAGGGGCTTTCCGGATCGCCCCTGCCTCGCTCTCCCGACGGAGCCCCAGCGGCTCGAGCAACTCCGTGGATCGGTCGTGGCGGTCCATTCTAGTCCGGCGTATCGGCCTCGGCGGAGGAGGGGGCCACTCCTCCCGCAGCCCGCGGCGGCAGGATCAGCAAGACCAGCAGGCCGACGATTCCCAGCAGGCCGAATAGACCGAGGAGAGCCGGGTACCCCTTTCCCGCGGCAAAGCTGAAACAGCCCCACACCAATAACGGGATGCTCATCACCACCAGGAGGCCTCCCATCAGCGATTGCTCATCGGTGGCTCCCGCCAAGAAGAAACCGATCATCTGCAAGGCCATCCCGCCGCCGACGCCCACGTTCGTCCGATGGATCCGGCCGGGAGAGAGGCTGCGCGTCGTCTGCCGGATCGCTGCCAGCCAGAAGAGGATCCCCAGGGCGGTGCAGAGCAAGCCGCCTCCGGCCAGCAGGACGATCTCACGATCGGCCGCGGGCTCGAGGCCGAACCGTTTGGGGTCACTGATCGCCGCCATCCAGAGCCCCACAGCGATCAAAACCAACCCGCCGATGGCATTGGCCAAGGGGCGACCGAAACGGGGATTGTGAGGAACCATAGCGTCATTCCTTGTGGGTTTGCGACCGGCGGGAGATGACCCGCGCTTAATGCCCCCCGCCACCTCCATCCTTTTTACTCGATCGGTCGTCAAACCAAAGGACGCTTCGCTCATCCAACGAGAACGGATCAAACCGCCCACGCAGCGGTCGGCATCCAGCACCGCGTAGGTGTTAGCGTGGCGATGCTCCCTGAAGTGCACGACCTCGTCGAACTCGGTCGACAGAGGAAACTGCTGTGGCGGGACAGAATATGAGACGCCGAGTCAGCGAGAAACTTCTCGATCCCTCAGCGGTTTTTTTCTTTTCTTAAGGGGAGCATTGCGGTAGGATCGACACCCCTCGCGGCGAAGCGGCAAACCCCATGGGCCATCAACCGGCAACCGATGGTTTGCCGGGCCGCCCCGGGGTGCATTTTTATCTCTCATTTCTTTTGTACGGGTGACAAAATGATTAAGACATCGCGTCACGGGTTTACGCTCGTGGAACTATTGGTGGTCATCGCGATTATCGGCGTGCTCGTCGGACTCCTGCTCCCTGCGGTGCAGGCAGCTCGCGAGGCAGCCCGCCGCATGAGTTGCTCAAACAACCTGAAGCAACTCGGCCTCGCCTGTCATAACTACGCGGACACGCATGGAAAGCTCCCGCTGAATCGGGCTTGGAATGGTTCGTTTGCGGATGTCCCGCCAGCCAACACGCGCACGATCAGCTGGCTGACCGGGGTCCTACCCTATATCGAGCAACAATCCCTGTTTGATGCGGTCGACTTCAACTATGAATCGACGAACGACCCCCGCAACGGGACGCCCCCGACGGACGTCAATGTCTTCAATAATCCGAATCAGCCGAGCAACGCCTTCGTGGCGCGGACGATCGTGCCGGGCTACCGCTGCCCCAGCGATGGCATCTCGACGGACCGGATGACCGGCCGGGCCAACCGGAACGGGGGCCGTGAGATTGCCGTGAACAATTACAAGGGCGTCTGTGGATCGAACTGGGCGTGGGGCAATTTCCCGGTCCGTGGTGGCCCCCTGGGACGCGGCCGCGGTGCCGACACGAGTGGGAATGGTTTGGACCGTGGCAACGGGATCTTCATTCGATCGCTGAATTACGGCCAGGGGCAAACGAAGTTCGCGCAAATT
>CAYNVI010000180.1:1778-8802 GCA_964400585.1 uncultured Pirellulaceae bacterium
CAAATTCGCGATGGCCTCAGCAATACGCTGATGGTGGGTGAAGCCATACCCGCTTATTGCACCCACAGCCATTGGTTTTGGTTCAATGGCTCGACGGCGACCTGCGCGGTTCCCCTGAACGTCCGCGCTCAGTGCCAGAACACCGGAGACCGGAATGGGGACTTGATTGCCTGTCGGGGTGATTGGCCCAACAACTACTCCTTCATGAGTCTGCATCCCGGGGGGGGCCAATTTGCGCTCGCCGATGGAAGCGTCCGCTTTATCTCCGAGTCAATCGATCTGCTGACCTACCGCCGCGCGGGCAACATGATGGATGGCCAAACGGTTACCCTTCCGTAGCCACCGCCGCGACGACGGTCCCGCCCCGCGCGGTCATTCCCGTGCGGGGTTTTCGACGATAGCAGCGCGCGTGTATTCGGTCGGTGTCAGAACGGCTTGGGCCGCGACGATCACGCGGACTGGCACAGCTGACAGAGGGCGCTGCCAATCCACCGTTTCCATAATTACTTTTTTTTACCTGGACCATTAGTTTGAACATGTCTGCAGCTAAGCTTTGGGTTTTAGGGTTCGTCCTCGCTTTTGTCGGTTGTTCGGAGGCCAAGATTCCGGTTTCCGGAACCGTCACGTATCAGGACAAACCGCTTCCGGACGTCAATGTAGTCATGGTGCGAGACGATGGCGTTGTCGCCACGGCCGTCACCGGGACGGACGGTCGATTTGAAAACGTCACATCGGAGAGCCCAAATGACGGTGCTTTGGCCGGGACCTACTCGGTCGGTATCACGCCGGTCAGTGAGGTACCCGGGGACGCCGGCGGCGCCGAGGACTATGGGATCCCCACCCAGCCGCCCTTTCCACCGAAATACCTCAGCGGCGAGACGTCGGGCCTAGAAGTGACCGTCGAAGAAGGCATGGCGCCTGTGACGTTGCAACTCGACTGACCAGAAAACGGACGGGCTTCCTCCCCCTTTTCTCCTTCTCGGGGTCGGAAAACGTCGCGCTTAATGCCCCCCGCCGCCTCCATCCTTTTTACTCGATCGGTCGCGGATCAGGAAATTGGTGAGGTCACTACGGCGGATCACGCCGGTAAACCGCTGCGGCTCGTCGCGGGTGACCACGGGGATGCAGTCATCCGGCAAGATCCGGAACAACTCGACCGCTTCACCGACCGGGTCATCCGGGTGGAGCATCCCGCCGGCCGGCGTCGTCAGGTCTTCGGCGCGGACCAGGGTATCGATTGTCGGATCGAAGAAGGCTTCACTCATCAAGCGATAACGGATCAAACCGACGACGCAGCCATCGGCATCCAGCACCGGGTAGGTGTTGTCGTGGCTATGCTCGATGAAGTGCACGACCTCGTCGAAGTCGGCCGACTGGGGGATCCCGTCGACGTTGCGACGCATCAGATCGGAGACTTTCAGCCCTGCCGCGTCGCGTTTTTTCGGTTCCCAGCCAAAGGCGGCAAAGAAGCGTCGAAAGACCCCCAAGATCGCATCGAGCGAACTGAGCGAGGTATGGTGGATCGTATTGGCCAACGGCATTTCTCCGCTCCGCAACACCGCTTGGCGAACGAGGAGCGGCCCGATGATTTCGAAAACCACGACGGTTCCCAGGATCACCGTCAGCACCTGAGAACCGAGTTCTGGATCGGCAACCGGGTCGATCGTCGCCGCCAACGAAATGGCGGCTCCTGCTTGAGCGAGCAGCGAAGGTCCCACCCAGGTGGAAACGGCCGGCGTCTGATGTGTCCACCGCGCCGCGACGCTGACACCGACCACTTTACCGAAACAACGTAACAGCAGGTACATCAGCCCCACGACGCCCGCCACGGCGACCTGATCGACTTTTAATTCGGCCCCATGGACGGCGAAAAAGACGACGGTCAGCAGGCCGCCTACCTTGTCGAGTTCCTGCCCCATCTTGGGCGTCGCATCGGACGAATTGACGACCGTCATCCCCAGCACGATGAAGGTCAGCATGTAGGGGACTTCCAAAGTCTCTGACAATCCCAGCAGCAACATCGAGGCCGAAACCAGCAGCACGAGCCAACGCCGCTGGCCCAGCATCGCGCAGCCGTAGCTGAGCACCAGGCCGCCCCCGACCCCGAGCAGGACCGACGCGATCAGATCGACCGCCTGCTGCCAGACCGAGGTGTACCAGGGGACGTTGAGCTTGTCCTGCATCAAATGGATGAAGACAATCGCCAGCTCGAAAGCCACGACGGCGACCACATTGTTCAGCGTCACCAGGACCCCGATCGACTTGGTGACCGGCCCTTCGGACTGGGTCTCGCGAAGGACCAGGATCGTGGTCGCCGGGGCCGTCGCCAAGGCCAACGTCCCCAGCACCAAAGCCTGATAGCCGTTGACCCGCCCGGTGAACCAGCCAAACAGCGCCAGGCCGCCTACCACCACCACCAACGTCGTGATCAATTCTCCCGCCGCCATCGGGAGGGCCCGCCGGGCGATCCGTTTCATCGAATCGAGCGGGAACTGAGAACCGAGATGGAACAGGACCAGCGCCATCGCCAGCTTGGTCAGCGGCTCCAGCGCCGGCATGTGCTCTTCCGGCACCAGATGGAAATAGCTGAGCGTGACCCCGGCCAGCAGGTAGGCGGTCACCTTGGGCAGACGGATCACGTCGGCCAGCAGGCCCGCCGCCAAACTGCCTGCCAGTAACATGCCGACGGTCAAGGCGATGTGATCTGTTCCCTCGATCATCAAAGTCTTTCCGCTCAAGAAATGGGGGACAGAAATAGGGGACGTCCGCCGTCGTCAGGCTTACTCTTCAGAGTCCAACTTTTTCCACACGTTGGCTCGACCGCGTACCGCGTCTCCATCACACTCCAGAGCATTCGATCGATGGTAACGGCGAATAGTCTAACGTCGCCAGCGGCGAACAACAGCTAGGCGCCGCCCGGAAGCCGACGGCGGAAACGAAGTTTTTCGGTCGCCGTTCAAGATGGCTTCGTGACAATCCAAGGCTGTATTCCCAGCGAGCAGGGGACCAGGCGTTAGTTCCCCGACCGCGCCTCCGGCAACCGCTCCACCGCGTCCCGCAATTCGGCCGGCAGGTCGGGCTGCTGCCAGACGCTCATCCCCCCATCGACCAGCAGTGTCTGCCCATGGATGTGACGGGCGGCCTCGCTGAGCAAAAAGACCGCCGTCTCGCCGCAGACCTCCGCATCAGGAACTTCCCCCGAGGGCGTATGGAGTCGCATCCAGGCACCAAAGGCGGGATCATCGATGGCCGGCGCGGTCAACGGCGTGCGAACCAGTCCCGGGGCCAAGGCGTTGACCCGAATCCGATGCGGGGCCAGGGCGACGCAGAGCGACCGCACCATCGCCCCGATCGCTCCTTTGCTGGCGTCATAGGCGACATGGTCCGCCTCGGACAGCTGGCCATTGATCGAGCCGGTGAACAGCACGCGGCCTGCAGTCCCCTCGGCCACCCAGCGACGCGTCAACCTTTGTGTCAAATAAAACGGCGCGTGGACGTTCAGCTGCATCGTCTTCTCGAACCGTTCCGCTTCCATCTCCAGGAACGGTTGGTCGATATAGGTTCCGGCATTGTTGACCAGCAGGTCAAGCTCCGGTCGGCGGGCGCGCGCCTCGTCGCCCAATCGCACCGCCGCGGCGGGTCCCGGCTCGGCCAGATCGGCCAGCAGCAAATCGGCCTCGCCCCCAAACGCCCGACAAGCGGCCAGAGTCGCCTCGGACGCGGCGTCTTGTCGCAAACCATGGATCAGCAGGTTCGCCCCCGCCGCGGCCAGGGCCTGGCAGATCGCTGCCCCGACCCCTTGAGTCCCCCCGGTGACCAACGCCGTGCGTCCTTGCAGACTGAAGCGTCGCATCGGTTCGTTGTCCATCCCTTCTCCTCCCTGCCAATCGTCACCAAGCCTGAAAAACGGAGATGTCCCAATCCTCTTCGATCCGTGCCTGCTCGTCCAACGCGGTTACCGCGAAGGCGTCTGACGCCGCTTTCGCTGACGCCGCTTTCGCAGTGCGGGGTGGTCCCGCCTGTTCCTCCCAGCAACGCGGCCCCCAAGCAACGCGGCCCGCCTCGGCCCGTTTATACTAGTCCTTCGGCTTTGAAGAAATGCGTTCCCGCGCGCTTGGTCGTCAACAGGTCCGAGCTCCCGGGCAACCGCGCCCCCCATCTCACTCGACACCGCGAGGTCCTTCCATGTCCCTTTCAAACCTTCCAAACCGGGTGCCCCGCACCCCCCGCCGTTCGTTTTTGAAAGCGACAGCGGCGGCAGCCACCACTCCCTATTTCTTCTCGGCGACCTCGGCCTTCGCCCAGGAAACGGCGGCGAAGAATGACCGCAAGGCGATCGGATTGATCGGCGCTGGCGGGATGGGCAGGGGCAACATGCGTTCCGCCTCCAAGTGGATCGATGTGGTGGCGATCGCCGATGTCGATGCTGAGCGTCGCGCGCAAGCCAACCAGTCGCTCAGCCAAGGCAAGGCGGACGTCTACAACGACTACCGCAAGGTGCTGGAGCGAGACGATCTCGACGCGGTCCATATCGCCACCCCCGACCACTGGCACACCAAACCGCTGATCGAAGCGATGCTAGCGGGCAAAGATATCTATTGTGAAAAACCGCTCACTTTGACGATCGACGAAGGCAAACTGATCCGTAAGGTGCAGCAGCAAACCGGCCGGATCGTCCAGGTCGGAACGCAGCAACGGAGCACGTTCCCGCTGTTCGTCAAAGCGATCGCGTTGGTCCAAGAGGGTCGACTGGGCCGCATCCGGCGCGTGCAAGCGGCGATCGGAGGAGCTCCCACCAGCCCACCGATCCCGGTCGCCGAAGTCCCGCAAGAACTCGACTGGGACCGCTGGCTGGGCCCGGCTCCCAAGGTCCCGTATCGCTACACCGAAGGCGGCCGCCGCGGCCATAGCAATTGCCACTACGAATTCCGCTGGTGGTACGAATACTCCGGCGGCAAATTGACCGACTGGGGCGCGCATCACGTCGACATCGCTTCGTGGGCGCTGCACGCCAACGGCCAAACCGATGGGCCGATTTCGATCGGCGGGACCGCCGAGCACCCGGTCGAATTCGTCGCCGGAATGCCGCAGCAGCACGATCGCTACAACACCGCGACCGCCTTCCAGTTCCAGGTGCAGTTCCCGGGGGACACGGAGATGATCATCCGGCACGACACCGATAACGGCGTCCTGATCGAAGGCGACAAAGGGAGGATCTTTGTCAACCGCGGAAAACTTGTCGGCGCCCCGGTCGATGCCCTGAAAGACGATCCGTTGCCCGAAGATGCGATCGCCAAAGCTTACAAAGGCTTGCCGATGGTCGAGAATGGTCGCAGTGCCCACTGGGCGACTTTCCTCCACTGCGTCGAATCACGCGACGAACCGATTTCCGACGTGCACTCCCACATGAAGGCATTGAACATCTGCCATCTGGCCGGGATCTCCGCACGGCTGGGACGGTCGCTGAAGTGGGATGACGCGACCGAGCAGATCGTCGGTGACCAGGAGGCCGATGCGATGTTGAAGCGTCCCTACCGCGACGGTTATGAAATCGAGATGAGCTAAGCTTCGCTCCCGATCGATCCGAGCGGCTGCGGGAACCTGGCGTTCCGGCAGCCGCCTAGGGGCCGCGGGAGGCGGGGCATGCCCGACCGGCTTGCTTTGCCCCCCCGCGCCTTCCACTTTCCCAACGCCTGATGCATCTCCTGCTCCCGCTGCTCGCCAGCCTCCTCTTCGTCGTTGGCTTGATCTTCGTCAAACAGGTCAGCCGCGCAGGCATCAGCCCCTGGACGATCACGTTCGTCTCCAATCAGTGGGCCGCCATCCTCTTTTCGATCCTGTGGCTGTTTGGCGGCAGCGGGCAGCCTTGGTCGCTGCTGTGGCAGCCGGCGGTGGTCGCCTGCCTCTACATCTTGGGGCTCACCTTTACCTTCTCCGCCGTCGAAAACGGGGATGTATCCCTGGCGACGCCCATCTTCGGCGTTAAAGTCGTGTTGGTGGCGGTGTTGCTAACGTTTGTCGCCAGCCAACAGCTCTCGGCCAACCTCTGGTACGCCGCCTGCCTGGCCTCGCTGGGCATCGGCCTGATCCAGTGGACCGGAGCAGCGCATCACCATCGCGTTGCCATGACCGTGTCGCTCGCGATCGCGGCCGCCGTCAGCTTTGCCACCTTCGACGTGCTGGTCCAACGTTGGGCTCCGGCCTGGGGAGCGGGACGCTTTCTCCCGATTGTCTACTGGATGGCCGCCGTGCTCTCGCTGGGCTTTCTCCCGCACGTCCAATGGCACGCAATCACCGACCGAAAATTGCGACCCGCGGTGCTGGCCGGCACCATCCTGATCGCGCTGCAAGCGATCTGCATCGTCCTGACGCTCTCGGTCTTTGGCGATGCCACACGCGTCAACGTCGTCTACGCCCTCCGCGGCTTATGGGGCGTCCTCTTCGCCTGGGCCGCGGCTCATTGGTGGGGCGGCAGTGAAGCCGAATTGCCCCGCCAGACCATGCTGCTGCGGCTCGGCGGCGCCGGGTTGCTGACCGCCGCCGTCATCCTGGCGATCAGCGGACGCGGCTAGCCGCTGTCAGAAAACTCAGAAACCTGATCGCGCAGCGACGCCTCAATTCGCCCGCTTGCGTTGGTCGAGCCGGTCGCCGGTGGGACGCCGGATCGGCAGCTGCAATCCGCCGCTCTCGCCCAGTTCCTCGAACAGTTGCTGCTGCATCGCGGCAATCTTTTCCTGGAAGGCCGGGACCGCGATCAGGTTGTGCCGTTCCAACGGATCGGTCTGCAGGTCGAAGAAACAATTCTGATCCCACAGGCCATGGGCGTAGACGTATTTGTAACGCGGCCCACGGATCGCCAGGGTGGTCGGCGTGGCCGGAAAATTCCACTCCCAGCGGTATTCGTAAAGAATATGATCGCGCCAATCGTCCGCCGGCTGGGCGGCGAACAGAGGCCGCATCGAGCGTCCGTCCATCTCCCGCGTCGCCGCGGCATCGACTTCGCAAAAGTCGAGGATCGTGGGGG
>CAYNVI010000181.1:0-8737 GCA_964400585.1 uncultured Pirellulaceae bacterium
TATGGCAGTGGACTGATGAAAATCGTTCCCGAACGGGCTAGGGACAGAGGCCCAGCCGAGGCTCACTCGGCGTCCCGAGATCGGCTTGCCACCGGCACCCCCTACCCAGCTTGGCGCGTTTCCTCCGTCCACGACCCCTGGCCGAAGCCGTTGCGGACCGAGCCTACTGATTCAAGACCCACTCGGTGGCGTGACAGACCAACTGGGTGGCATTTTCCAAGCCGAGCTTGCGTTTGATGTTTTCCTTGTGCCGCTCGATGGTTTTCACGCTCAGGTACAAACCGTCGGCGATCTCCCGAGTGCTCCGGCCGCTGCCGATCTGCTTGTAGACCTGCAGTTCGCGGTTGGTAAGGGATTCGATGCCTTGTCGGGAGGCAGGCTGCGACGAGCCCAACCGGTCATGGAGCAGGGTTCGCGTGACCTCTTCGCTGAAAAAAAAGCCTCCATTGAGAATCGTTTGGATGCCGGCGATCAATTTTTCGGGGGCTTCCTGTTTGTTGATGAATCCTCGCGCCCCCGCTGACAACACGCGGTGAGCGAACAGCCGCTCGTCGTGGGCGGAAATCACCAGCGTCTTGACCGATTGGGCGTGTTGAGCCAGCGAGCGAACCAGGTCCAGCCCGTCGCCGCTGCGGAGCGACAAGTCGACGATCGCCAAATCCGGCTGTGCGGATCGAACCAGCTCGAAGCCTTCCTGTTCGGCAGTCGCCGTCCCGCAGACTTCCATCGCCGGTTGTTGATTGATCAGTTGCGAATAGCCATAGCGGACGATGCCATGGTCGTCGACGATCACGATGCGGGCGGTGGTTTGGATCGTGCGGTTCATCTTTGACAACTCGATTTTGGCAAGGTCAAAATGACGCTGGTGCCGCCCATTTCGGGCGAGATCAGTTGCAGGTCGCCCCCCAGCGAATCGGCGCGGAAGCGCATGATGTGGAGCCCGTTGGTGCTCCGATCGGGCGAGCTGGCAGCCATCCCCACGCCATCGTCGCCGACGACCAGCCGCACCTCATCGGCCCGCGTCGCCAGCTCGACGTCGATCTGCGTCGCCGAGGCGTGCTTGACGGCGTTGTGGATCGCTTCCCGGGCGATCTGCACGATCGCCATTGCCGCGGATTCGTTTTGAATCGAGCAGGCCTCGAATTCTTCCACCAGGAGTTCACAGCCCACGTCGAAGCGTCGCGTCACCTCGCCGCAAATACTTTGCAACACCGAGACCAAATCGTCCGCACGTGCCGCGTTGTGCATCAGCCCGGTGGACAACTCACGGACGCCGCGATGCGCGGCGCTAAAAATCTCGATCAACTGATCGACGGTTTGCTGGCGGGCCGTCTCCTCCCCTGACAACGATCCCTTCAGAGCTTGGGCGACCAACGCCCCGCCGGTCAGCTGTTGGGCGATGGTGTCATGCAACTCGCGGCCGATCCGACGTTGTTCCTCGTCGGCGATCCGGCCCACGACTTGTTGCAGGCGTTGCCGGGCGATGGCGTGTCCCAGTTGAATCCCGGCGTCGACCAGCAAATCGCGGAACGTCTCCGACGGGGTGCAGATGTCGTTCCCGAACAACAGCACCACCGCGATGACTTCTTTTTGAAAAGAAACGGGGGCCAGGGTCAGCGAACGGATGCCCAGCGACACCAGTTCCCGGGCCGCTTTTTCGCCTTCGACGGCGGCTTCCAAGTCAGCAATCCAGGTGGGGCGTCCGGATTCGACGACCTGTTGGCGCAGCTTTGCCAGCAGGTCCGAGCGGTCATGGGCATCGCGGACCGGCCCGCGCGGCGGAGCCTCCTCGTCTTGGACGTACCATAACGCATCGCCGAAAAACTCGGCCGAGTCGCTGCCCGCTGGAAATTGGTTTTGCGGTTTCCTGATCAAGTGCACATGACCGACCTTGTAACCATTAAATTCTGTGAGCTGCTGCAGCACCGCATGGACGGTCCCTTGGATCAATACCGACTCGTTGGCGATCCGGGTCACCTTTTGCAAAGTTTCCAGGACGCGGGTGCGCTCGGCGATTTGCTGTTCCAACCATTCGTACGAATCCTGCAGTTGGCTTTCGGCGGCTTTGCGTTCGGTGATGTCCATAACCATCCCGACCGCGTGTAGCGGCTGCGGGTCGTCCGCCGACAAATCGTTCCAGATCACTTTCCTTCTTTCTTCCAGCCACAGCTCCGTGCCGTCCTCGCGCAGGCAGCGAAACTCACCGCGATACTGACTGTTCTGCGGGGAATTCAATGAGTCTTGAAGCTGCTGGGCGTAGGCTTGGCGGTCATCGGGATGGACCAACTCCAGCGCCCGCTGCCGAGTGATGGTTTCGTGGTCGTCCACGCCGACGACCGCACGCAGTTCCGGAGACCACACCGACACGTCGTGTTGAACATCGTAGGAATACCAGCCGAGGCGGGCCGCTTCGGCTGCCAGCCGCAGCTTTTCCTCACTGGCCCACAATTCCGCTTCGCGGGCGATCCGCGAACTGATGTCAAGCATCGTGATCACCAGACCGGCGATCCGCTGCGGGTCGGCGCGGTAGGGAACGATGCGGCGGAGGAAGGTGCGACCATCGAGGCACGGGACCTCGCGGTCGATCGGCGTCAGCGTCTTCAAGACCTGGCGGCACTCGGCGACCAGATCGTTCTCGACAAAGTCATGCTGCAGATCCGACAAGGGACGTCCGATATCGGCGGACTTGATGCGGATCACCTCGCCGACCGCCTCGGTGAACCAGCGAATCAGCAATTCGGAGTCCAGGCAGATTGTCGCGACCCTGGTCGCCGAGATCAGGTTCTCCAGGTCCGCGTGTTTGGTTTCCAGTTCGCCGACTTTGGTGGCGAGCTGCAAATTCACCGTGGAAAGTTCTTCATTGAGCGACTGCAATTCCTCCTTGCTGGTTTCCAACTCTTCATTGGTGCTCTGAAGTTCTTCGTTGACGCTCATCAGCTCTTCGGTGCTCGCTTGAAACTCCTCGTGGGAGAATTCAAACTGCTCGATCGTCTGGCGGAGGTCGGCTTTGGTCGAAGCCAATTCCTGTTTCAGTTGCCGCACGACCGCGGGTTCGCCGATCGCGTGGTCGGGGACGGGCGAGCCGTCGGGGTGCCCCGGCACCGGACCGGCCGGCGTCTCGGTCGCCTCGCCATCTGCGGCTCCGCGCTGCTGCCGGGCGATCGGCGCGCCCTCGGACCGCGGCGGATCGAACATCACCAACGCCAGCGATTCTTGGCGCAGGTGATCGTCCAGATGACGGACTTCGATCCGTACCGGGCGGGTTGTTTCCTGGCCCGGCACATGCGCCTCGGTGAACACGGTCCGTTTCTCGGCGACCGCGGTTTGAATCGCCACCCGCAACCGGCTTCGCAGCCCATCGCGGACTTTTCCCAGCAAGTCATCGCTGGGAATCCCGGATTGGAACGTCAAATAATCGTCCACGTTCCCGCTGATGTACAGGATCCGAAATTCGCGATCGACCAGGATGCCCCGCGGCGCGATCAGTTGCAGCATTCGCTGTTGGGTAAACCGCATGCCGCCGATGTCGCGCGCCGTGGTGGTGGTCACCGGCAGATCGCGTGCGGATCGACCGATCCCGGCGGGGAACGGTAAGCGGTAGGGATGTTTTGGCGCGAGCGATCGATAAATCCGCCAGCGTTTGCTGATCGGTTCGAACAACTCCTCTTGGCGACCGACCGTCTCGGCCGTGCCCAGCATCAAATAGCCGTCGGCGTGAAACGCGAAATGAAACAGCTGCAACAGCTTTGTCTGAATGCTGGGCTTTAAGTAGATCAGCACGTTGCGACAACAGATCAGGTCGAGTTGCGAGAACGGCGGATCGCCGATCAAGTCCTGCTCGGCAAAGGTCACAACATCACGAAGCTGTTGATGGACTTGGTAGTGCACGTCGCCATCGTGGAGCGAGAAGTACTGCTCCAGTTGCTGGGAGGAAACGTCGGCGGCGATGCTCGTTGGATAGCGTCCTTCGCGGGCGACTTGGAGGGCCCCCTTGTCGATGTCCGAAGCGAACACCTGCAGACGGACCGGCTGTTGTTGCTGCCTGATCTCGTCAAGCGTCAGCATCGCGACCGTGTAGGCTTCTTCGCCCGTCGCACAACCGGGCACCCAGATCCGCACCGTATTGGCCGGTTGGTTCTTGTCGCCTGCTGACGACGATCCGTCTTTGGAGGCGACGATCTGCGGGATCACGGCTTGGGCCAGCTCCTCCCAGGCTTCGCGATCACGGAAAAAATCGGTGACGCTGATCAACAGGTCTCGGGCCAGCGAGCGGACCTCGGTTTCATCTTGCTCCAAGATTTCCGCGTACCGCGCGAAGGAATCCGTGTGGTGCAGGCACATCCGGCGACGCGAACGACGGACCAGCGTGGCATGTTTGTAGCTGGAAAAATCGCGACCGGTCTTTTCACGCACGACCGCCAGGATCGCTTCGAGCCCCCTTTGCGGATCGTCGGCGGCTGCCTCTCGGGGAATGTCCAGGGGCTCGCTCGACCCGGCCGGGGAAGGCTCGCAAACGTAATCGTGCTGGGCCAGCTGGACGAGCACCTCAGGAATCTCCTCCGGCGTCAAACTGCGGTCGACCAAGCCGGTTTGAAGGGCGCTCTCCGGCATCCCGGTTTGTTCGGCCGAATCGACTTGTTGAGCGATCACAAATCCACCGGCTTGTTTGATCGCCTTGATCCCGAGGACCCCATCGCTGCCGCTGCCCGAAAGGATCGCCCCGACGGCACGATGGCCTTGGTCCTGGGCCAGCGAGCGGAGGAAATAATCGATCGTCACGGGCGCTCCCCGCGGGCCTTCCATCTGCGAGAGGTGCAAACGACCGCTGCTGACCCGCAGGTATTTGCCCGGCGGAATCAGGTAGACATGGCCGGGCCTGACGACGGGCTCATCATCGACTTGGCGAAGATGCATCGACGTGTACTTGGCGAGCAGTTCGGGAGCCAGGCTCGGTCGGTCACGGGCCAGATGTTGCACGATCACGATCGCCAGCGGCGGATCAGCGGGCATCGCTTGCAGCAACCGCCGCAACGCGTCGAATCCGCCGGCCGAGGCCCCGATCCCTACGATCAAAAAACGATCCGAGGAGGCTGTTTCAGAAGTGGTCAAAAATTTCCTTCGCTCAATGGTTTTGGTTCACTGATGGTGCCTCGCGATGCTCGGTTCGCGCGGGGGGCTCGCCGCGGGAGCGCTGCCTCAATCTATTTTTGTGCCAAAGGGGATTTGTGGCAAACGCGATGCCAAGGCCGGCGGCGATCGTCGGCACGGGGGCAGCGGCAGGTTGCGCCCCCGGTCGGCGGGCGGCTGACTGACGGGCTGACCGCCCGCCGCCGGGCTGCCGAAGCGGTGCCGCTGGGCTGATGGGGGAAACCCCCACTGTGAAGCGCGGGAATCCGCCCTTTTTCCCGCCGCGCCGATTCCTAGGCTGGAAGAGACTTCGAGTTATCACCATCCCAGATTACCAGTGCAGAAGTCCCCTCACGCGTGAGCAGCATGGAACCACCACCGGAAGCACTACGGCGGGCGATCGCCGTGCTGGCCCATGAACTGCGTAATCCGCTGAGTGTGTTTCGTGCCGGGGTCGATCTGTTGCCTGAGGAAAACCCGCAGCAAGCACGCTTGAAAGACGTCTTGATGCGTCAGACGGTTCAGATGACCCGGTTGGTGGAAGACTTGTCGGACATCTCCCGCGCGCAGCTGGGCAAGCTGCGCGTCGAGCGGCGGCCCTTGCGTCTTCAAGACGTGATCGGGGAGGTGGTCGAAAACCTCCAGCCCACCTTGACCGCCTGCCGCCAGCAACTCGATTTACAGGTTGCCGACGAGCTGATCTGGATCGACGGCGACGCCTTCCGCATCGGGCAGATGCTGGGGAACCTGCTCTCCAATGCGTCCAAATACAGTGAACCCGAGTCGCGGATCGAATTGTCCGCCACGGTGGACTTGCAAGAAGTCACGATTCGCGTGCGTGATTTCGGGATCGGAATCGCGGAAGGGGATCTTGCCCGCATCTTTGAATTTCTCTCGCAGAGCGATTCCCCGGACGCCTTGGATCATCGCCAAGGGGGCTTGGGCATCGGCTTGGCGTTGGCACGACAGATTGTCGAGCAACATGACGGCACCATCACCGCCGACAGCGATGGACTCGGCGAGGGCAGCGAATTCGCCGTCCGTTTGCCAGTCATCCGCGGCGGGCATCTTCCCCGGCCGTGCGATCTCGCCACGCGCTCGTTTCCCCCGTTTCGCGTGCTGGTGGTCGACGACAACCGGAGCAGCCAGTTGCTGGTGCCGATGCTGATCGAACGACTCGGCACGCACGAAGTCCGGGTGGCTGGCAGCGGCGAAGAGACGCTCGGCGTGCTGAAAGAATTCGTCCCCGAGCTGATCCTGCTCGATCTGGGCCTGCCTGGCATGTCGGGCATCGAATTGGCCCGCCTCCTCCGCGGCAACGAGGCCCTGGGAAAGACGCACCTTGTCGCCTTGACCGGCTACGAGGATGGCGAATCGCGGCAGGCGGTCAGCGAGGCGGGGGTCGACACCTATCGAATCAAGCCCGTCTCGCTGGAGATGCTCCGCGAGATCTTCGAGGAACTGGCGGTCCGCGCGGCCGCGCACGACGAGCCGCTCACCGCGAGTGACTGAGGTCCGCCAGTGACGGAGGTCCGTCCGTCACGGAGCCGAGCCGCTCGTCGCTGCTTCCCAGCGGGCCCGGCGACCCGCAGCACGCTGCCAGCACGCACGCCGGTACGGCCTTTGCATCGCTCCCCGCTCCGTACGTCCCTTGAACCAACAACGCGGAGCATCCTCATGGAATGGCTGGCAACCCTCTTTTTCGTCTTGATCATCGTGCTGCTGGTAGGCGGACTTTTCGCGGCAGGGGGCGCACGCGGGCCGTGGCCGAGCATGCTGTGGTTCTTTCTCCTGCTGTTTGTCGGGACGCTGGCGATGGGCGTGTGGGTCGAACCGGTGGGGCCTCAGCCCTGGGGGGCACCGATCTTGACCTTTTTGGTCGCAGCCATCTTGATCGCCCTATTGGTGGCGGCTGCCACGCCCCGTGAGGCGCGGGCGTATCGACGAACCAAAGAGCTGCCGCTGGAACGCGACACCACGCCCCCGCCCGGCGTGGAATCGGGACCGAATGTGCCCCCCGAAGAAGAGTCCGAAACCGTCGCCGCGGCCGCGGCAGTGGGCGTCTTCTTTTGGGTCTTCCTGATCGTCGCCGGCACGATCCTGCTGATGAGGCTGCTGTTCACGATGGCGTAGCCGGGAAGAAAAACCACCTCGCTGGCGCCGGCCCTCGGTTCGCTGTTCTGGGCTCGCTGTTCTGGGCTCGCTGTTCTGGGCTCGCTGTTCTGGGCTCGCCGCGCCGAGCTAGGGCTGGAGCGTTTGGATCTGATGCACCATGGCATCCGGGAGGGAGTAATTTGCGACGGCTTTCTCGACCATCCGGTGGGCCAACTGGGGGCGGACGAGGAGCTGGGTCGTGGTGGCGACCGCGGGGATCAGGCTGAGCGGATCGGCGCGGGGCCGCGTCAGTTCATCCGCGCTGTCCGCATACAGCTGGCGGCCCGTCAGCCATGACCATCCCTCCCGCAGCAGTTCCCCTCGCCCAGCTCCTTGCATCGCGGCCGCCATCAAGATCATGAAGCCGCTGTGAGAGCGGACTCCGGTCCGTCCGGCTGGCAGCGGCCGGACCGATTCGCCCAGCGAAACGCGGACCAGTTGCTCGCAGAGGTTCACCCCGCTCAGCATCGCGTTCACGGTCTCGCCGATCCGCGGGTTCGCCTCGATATATTGAGGGCCCTGCTCAGGATCGTAAAAATAGTCCAGGAATAAGGCGCCGTGCCATTCGAGATGCTCGCCCAGCACCCGCAAGTGCTCGCGGACATCCTCGTGCATCGCGCTGACGCGGGCCATCGACATCCCTCCTACCCCTACCGCGCGGGCTTCGAAACAGTGGAACCCGACCAACTGTCCGTGCTGAAAAACACTCTGGGCGGTGGCTTGGACGCCGACACCGGGCGACTGGACCAGCAACTCGCGGCCTTCGCGCCAGCGGGCCGATGCCTGCAGGTCCCGCGCGAGCTCTTGTAATGCATCGCGGTCGCGGACCCAGTCGACGCCCTGGCCAGCGGTGCTGTAGGGCTGCTTGACGAAACACGGCAGTGGTCCGCTAGCCAACAGCTCCTCGGCGCTGGTCACGATCCGACAGGGGGGCTGCGGCAGCTCCAGTTCATCGAGCAACCGCGAGAAACAAACTTTGCTCTGCAGCAAGTCGAGCTTGGAAAACGCGGGTACCGCCAATCCCACATGCGGCTGCAGCCGCTCGCGACACTTGGACACCAGGTACACCTGTTCATGCGTCGGGATCAGCACATCGTACGTGCCGCTCTCGACCCGTCGCTGCAAGGCTGCCAAGTATCCGAGGGGGTCCTTTCCGTAGGCAGGGCAGCGGTGAAAACGGCGTACGAACCGGGAAAAACGCCCTTGGCAGATCGGGTCGGGGTCGAGCACGTCGATCGCGTGCCGCCCCCCCAACGCGTACAGGGTCTGCCGGGCCGAGAGGCTCGAGCCTTCGCTCAACAGGATCCGCAGCCGGCCTGCGGACTTGGGGGATTCCGCCATCGTCGACCTCCATCAAGGGTTCGCTTCCGTCCGCTCTCCGTGGCCCGAGCCTCCGTGGCCCGAGTCTCCGTGGCCCGAGGCTTCGCGGTCCGAGTCTCCGTGGCCCAGGATCTTC
>CAYNVI010000182.1:0-8737 GCA_964400585.1 uncultured Pirellulaceae bacterium
AGATCTACACGTACTGACACACTCTTTCCCTACACGACGCTCTTCCGATCCCGCTTGAGGCGGCGTTCTTCGGCCGCGGCCGTTTCCGCTTCCTCCGCCCGTCGTTCGGCTTCATTGACGATCGCGTCGACCGCTTCCTCCGACAAACCGCTCATCTCCATCAGGGCATCGGGTTCGATCACCGAAAGATCATCATACGACAAGTAGCCTTGTTCGACCAATGCCTGGGCGAGATCTTCGTCGACGCCGTCGAGATCGCTGAAGCCTTCCACGGCCCGGCTGATCTGATCTTCCAGTTCATCGCCGGTCATGATTTCGATGTCCCAGCCGCACAGCTTGCTCGCCAGGCGAACATTCTGGCCCCGGCGACCGATCGCCAGCGAGAGCTG
The DNA here is from genome assembly GCA_964400585.1 of uncultured Pirellulaceae bacterium. Lineage (GTDB taxonomy): Bacteria > Planctomycetota > Planctomycetia > Pirellulales > Pirellulaceae > CAYNVI01. Next base: position 390 of record CAYNVI010000182.1, read on the forward strand.
ATCTTCCTGGACCAGCACGATCGCCCGGCCGATCATGTCGCACAGCAAGACCTGCTCGACGGTCGCCGGCTGGAGGGCGTTGGGGACGAGCACCATCGGGTCATCGCTGTAGCGGATCACGTCGATGTGTTCGCCGGCCAACTCTTCGCGGACCGCTTTGATCCGGCTGCCGCGAAACCCGACGCAGACGGCGATCGGGTCGACTTGATTGTCCGAACTGCTGACGGCGACCTTGCTGCGATAGCCTGGCTCGCGGCTGATCGATTTGATCTCGATCACCCCTTCGGTCAGTTCCGGGATCTCCTGCTCAAACAGCCGCTGCACCAATTGGGGGCGGATCCGGCTGAGCACGACGCGGACGCGGTTGCCGGCAGCGCGGACTTCGAAGACGACGGCCCGCACCCGCTCGTTGGCGTGCAAGGCCTCGCCCGGGATCTGTTCGCTGCGGGGCAGGATCGCTTCGACGTTGCCAAGATTGACCGTGGCGACCCCTCCGTCGGCCCGTCCGATGGTCCCCGAGACGATCTGCCCGATCAGGTCGCGGTATTCTTCGATCAAGGCGTCCCGTTCCGCTTCCTTGACCTTCTGGATGATCACCTGTTTGGCGGTTTGGGCCCCGATCCGACCGATCTGGTCTTCGCCCAGAGGTTCCCCGTCGAGCGCGGCTTCAGCCTGCCCGCTCTGTCGGTCCAGACGGACAACGATGTCGGCATCCTCGCCATACTGACGTTTGGCGGCCGTCTGCAATGCTGCTTCGATCGCGGAGAACACGATTTCTTTATCGATGTTCTTCTCGCGATGCAGCGAATCGACATAGCGGAGAATATCTTGCGGATTCATGCCGTGTAAAAGCTCGGCGTTCAAAAAAAACGGCCCGGACGTCAAGACCCGGGCGCGTCGCTGGATCGTTATTAAGATTGAACCTACCGCCCTCCTGGCGATCTGTCAACCAAGATCGACCGTGGCGCAGGCTCGCTGGGGGGCGATTGCGGGCCTGCCAGCCGCGCACGGGCCCCGCCCGCGGGCGGGGGCGGTGGCAGGCGAGGCCTTGGGAGGCTTTAGGGATTAGCAGCTTCGTCGTAGCGGGCGATGCAGACGGCTGCCGCCTGCCCCTGCGGCGTGACGTTGACGTTGACGAAGCTCTCGCCCGCCGGCGTCGCCTCGTCGGTCACCACCCGCAGCGGGCAGCGCGGGTCGGGGGTCTCGTGATTGAGGACCGGGAAAAGGTGCCCTCGCTGGAGGGCTTGGAGGCTGGCGATCGTCTCGACCATCCCTCCGCCGGCACCCAGATTGCCGAAATGTCCTTTGGCGGTGACGACCGGCGGGGCTTGGTCTGGCGACCCGAAGACCTCCGCGATCGCTTCGGCTTCGGCGATGTCCCCCTCCACGGTGCCCAGCCCGTGAGCATGGAGGTGGCCGACGGGGCGACCCGCCTGACCTCGCAGAGCGCCCCGGAGGACGTTGGCGATCGCTTGCCGTTGCCCGGCCGGATCGCCGACGGGCCCCACGGCGCTGCTCCCGTACCCGATCACTTCCGCATGCAGCGTGGCCCCCCGCGCTGCGGCGTGCTCGCGGGTCTCCAGGATCAGGGCACCGGCCCCTTCGCCCAGGACGCCCCCGTCCCGCCCGCGGTCGAAGGGCCGAGACATCTGCGCGGGATCGTCGCGGTCGGCGGCGAGGTCTTCCTGCATCACCGAATTCAAAGCCCGGAACGGGAGCACGCGGGAACCGGTGGCCCCCACGATCAGCACGTCGGCGTGGCCTCTTTGGATGGTCGAGAAGGCTTCGGCCAGGGCCGCCATCGAGCTCGCTTCCCGCAGGGTGATCGAGTTGTTCGGGCCTTGCAGGTCGTTGTAGATCGCCACGTGGCTGGCCGGCATGTTGGGGAGGTACTTCAGCAGCCACAGCGGGTTGACCTGGGGAAGCCCTTGCTCGGCCCAGCGGTCGAAATGGAAATTCCCCGCCTCGTCGAGGCAGCGACGGATCCCTTCTTCGAATTCCTCCGGCAAGGTCATGATGTAGTCGCAGCCGAAAATCGTGCCGGTGCGGAGCGGATCCCGCTGGTCGGGTGTGAGCCCCGCGTGGTGGATCGCCAACTGGGCCGCCGCGACCCCCATTTCGATCTCCCGGCACATCAACTTTGCCCCTTTGCGGATCGTCCGCTGCAGCGATTTTTCGAGCGGACCGTAGTCGTTGATATGACCGGTGAACGCTGTTGCTTCCGCCCCATGGTTGACCGCCAGCGCGTCGCGCGGCACCGCGGTGAAGCGATCGACGCCGCTTTTTCGCTGGCAGAGGCTATCGAAGAGTTGGTCTGCCTCGTTGCCGAGCGGCGAAACCAAACCAAAGCCGGTGATCACGACCCGCCGGGCGGGGGCGGAAGAGGAGGAAGCTTGGTTCATTAAATCGATGGAAAGGTGCGTTGCGGCGAGCGGATGCGGCGACGGGGCAGCGCCCCAGGGAAAGGGGCTCGAAGCTGATTCTAATCGACGTGCCGGGGAGGCGACGAGGGCAGGGGAGGGGGGACGGGAAAAGGCTTCGGCCGAGGGAAAACGTGGGGCAAAATCGGTCCTGCGAGGGAAACCTTTTCCGCAGGCCTGGGCCGGGGAGGGCCGCCGGGACGACCCCCCGCGATGGTGAGCATGCCGGCACGCGATCGTGAGCGGAACCGACCGCCCGCGGAGCAGGGGGCGGGCGGCGCGCGGGAGAGGCCGGGCGACCCGCCGGCTGGTCACCAAAAGGCCGGGGGGTAGCGCCCCATGCGATCTACTTTGTAGCGGAACGGCGCGAGCCGTCCGGTTTCGCAAAGAACATCCTCAACAAATACCGGGCGGCTTGCGCCGCTCCGCTAACAAACATGTTGCGGACAAAGCCTAGTAGCGGCCGCGGGTGAAGTCGGCTCCGGGGACGCGTGCCATCTGGGGCGTCTTGATCAGGTTGTCCGAAGCCCGCCCCCGGAATTCGACAAACAGCAAGGCATCGGCGCGTCCGGCCGTCGTGCCGGTCAGGGCGTCCAGGTTCAGCAGCGGCACGGCCGACGGCAGCCGATCGGGACTCGCCACGACCCCGCAGGAAAGCAGCAATACCATGTCGGTCGGCCAACGGAAACGCTCGTGGAGCCGCCAGCTGACGACCTGGGGGACCTCGATGCGGGCTCGGTGCGTTTGGCCGTTGGGGAGCGGGAGATCGAGGTCGACCGGGACGAGCCGGTCGACCTGGTCGATCTCGGCTCGGATCACGCAGTCGAGGGTCGCGCCGTCGGGGCTGAGCAAGGGGCTCAATTCCAGCCGATAGCCTTCTTGGACTTCGCCGGTCTCCGGTTCGTAAGGAGGCCAGCCGGTCGGCGCCTGGCGGACGTTGCGGACGTAGTTTCGCCCGCGGATGCTGGAGAGCTCTTCGTTCTGCCCGTTGTGCGTGACCACATCGACCATCTGGACTTCCTGGGCGTCGCTCCGCTGCTTCAGCATCGCCACGATCAGGGCCGCGTTCTCTTTGGTCAGCAGCCAGGCCTGCACGCCCGGAGACTGGACGCTGACGTGTTGCATCGCCAAGTGCACCCGCGAGCGCCAATTCGGATTGCCGACGGTCATCATCCGCAGGTTGACGACCTGCGGGTCGGTGTTGCCCGAGACGAAGCGGTCGACGACATCGCTGACGACCGCCTGCATTTCGGGCGTGTGGTAGACCGACAGGGTATCGCGGTCTGCACTCAAAAAGCCAAAGGGTTGGCCGAACCACACATCGGTCCCCGTCTCGCGGAGGATCCAATCGACCACGGCCTGTTCCGGATGGTCTTGCTTGGGGAGGTAGCCGGTATACGGACGCAGGTCGTATTCACGGTATTCTTGCCCCGATTCGCGGGGCAGTTGGCCGCCTTGCGACCGCCCGGCAGAGGCCGGAGCGGGGCTGGCGGCGTTGGCCTGTTGACGCAGGCTGGGGGGCGTCTGGTCGGCGGCCGGGGAGGGGGCCGCGGCTGCCGTTGTCGGGGCGGACGCCTCCGCCGCTTCGTCAGCAGGCATTCCCATGCCCTGCGCCCAGGCCGTGCCGGCCAGCAGGCTGCCGCAAAGTAGCAAAGAAGTCCGGGCACGCCGGACCCAGCCGGCGAACAACGGGGGGTGGTGATGGTGCGGAGACATCGAAAGGTCCTCGTTGGTTCAGCGTCAGCAGCGCGGGGCCGATGGGATGAGGAACACAGGAAAAGGCCGACCGGTTCAGTCGGTCGGCCGAGAGGGTTCCACGCCAGCGAGCCGACTATAGGAACCCGCCGGTTTTCGACCAAGGGCGATTCCGTCAAGCCTGCTCGCCGGCCTGCAGAAAAAACTTGACCCCCCTGAGGGGTGTGTTAGAAAGAACGGTGTCGTGGGGGGCGAGGGGATGGGCAGTCCTGGAGGCCAGCGGGGGCATCAACGGGGAGGGCAGGGAGATGGCGGGGCAGGACGAGCGTGAGACGGGGGCGAGCGGGCGGCGGGCCGAGGCGACCGCCGCGGCGAAGGGACTGCGGAACCGCACGGCGGATTTGCGGGCCCTGGGGGATTTGGCGCTGGAGCTGGTGCGGGTCCGGAGCGAAGCCCGCGCTGCCCGGTTGGAGGCGCGGGCGGCCCTGTTGGAATTGAAAGCGCGCCGGTTGCGGCGGCAGGACGAAGAGGAAGCCGCCGACCTGCCCTCGTGCCCGGCTGCCGACCTGCCCACCACATCCACATCCACATCCACTGCCACGTCGACCCTCGTATCCTCGGCGTCGGCATCCGGGGCGGCGGACGCGGCGGACCCGGCGGGCAGCCCGCCCCTTTCCTCGTCGCCGAGCGTCGCGGCGGTCGAGCCGGGGCCGATCGAGCGGAGGCCAAAAGATAAGCCAGGGCAGGGGGGTAAGGCCGCACACGATGTCGTCAAGCCGCAACGGCGGGCGAACCGGGTGCAGCCAGGGCAGCCGGAGGCCGCTGCTATGGCCCCTGGTGTGGCCCCTGACAAGCCGCGCGCCGGTCCGCGCGAACGCGAGGCTGTGGGGCCCAGGTCGGGGCCAGCTGCGGGGCCCGCGGCCGCCGCCGAGCGCGGGGGGCCGAGGAAGACATCGCGGCCGCGGGCCGAACCCCGCGCGCCGCGGAAGCGACCGCCCAACGCGGTAACCGGCCCGACGCCCGCCCCGCCCGTCGAGAAACAGGTCACGCGAAGCAGGACGCATCAGGAAAAGCCACGTCCGCCGGATCGCAGCGGTCCCGGCTCGGCCGGCCGAGCCGGGCGTCGAAGCGAGGGCAAGCCCGGGCCGCTGGCTCCCCCGCGTCGCAAGCGACCGGCCGGTTGGCTGGTCAGTACCGCGGCCCACATCGCGATCGTTCTGTTGTTGGCAGGGCTGACGCTCCGGGTCCCGCCGCCGCGCGATCAGCTGGTATTGGCGGCGCGCCCCTCGGCAGCGACCGCGAAGCCGCTGGAACCGTTCCAGATCGAACCGACCTCCGAGGCGGACCCGCTGGCCGAAGCGGCGCCGCCAGAGCGCACGGTGCCGGTAGCGCCGCTGGGCGATCTACCGAACGCCGAGCCGGTCGCGGTGGCCACGCCTCCGCCCCCGCCCGTCTCTCAGCCCTGGGACGATGCTTCTTTCGAAGGGGCGTTCCAGGCCGAGCAACGGCTGAGCGGGGAAGAAACCGCGGTGACGCGGTTCTGTGGCGTCGAAGGGGGTGGCAACCGTTTTTGCTATGTCGTCGACAGTTCGCTCAGTATGAAAGGCGGGCGGTTTCAATCGGCGCGGGCGGAATTGTTGCGGTCGATCGACCAGCTGCGGAAGGATCAGCGATTTTACGTGATCTTCTACGACACGAACCTCGCTCGGATGGCCGTGTCCGACCCGCCCCAGCCGGATCCCCATGCCTTGCCGGCGACGGCGGCGAACAAGCAGGCCGTGCGGCGGTGGGCGCTGCAGGTCGAGCTGGAGCGGGGAGGTCCGCCGGGGGACGCGTTGGAGATCGCCTTTGGCCTTCGGCCCGACGTGATCTTTCTGCTTTCCGACGGGGAGTTTCCCGTGGAGATCGAGACGCAGGTGGCCGAGCTCAATCGGAACCCGACTCTGTTTGGCGAGCGCGGCCCTCGCACCATCCTGCACACGATCGGCTACGACAGTCGGGACGGGGAGACCCGGCTGCGACGACTGGCGGCCGCCAACGGCGGGCAATACCGCTACGTGGCCGCTCCCTGAGCGATTCGAGGCCGCCAGGCTTGCGCGGCGGCGCCGGACCTTTGGAGATCCGCCAGCGGCGGTTGTGGTCGCTGGCCCGCGTCCCGGTTTCAAGCCCCTTCCCGCCGACACAGGGAGGGCGGCCACACCGTCCTCAGAACTTTTTCAGGACGATGCAGGCGTTGTGGCCGCCGAAGCCAAAGCTATTGCTCATCGCGATCTGGACATCGGCCGGCCGCGCCTGGTTGGGCGTGTAGTCGAGGTCGCAGTCGGGATCGGGGTTGTCGAGGTTGATCGTGGGCGCGATCACCCCATCGGTCAGGGTCCGCGCGGCGATCACCAATTCGATCCCGCCGCTCGCGCCCAGCGAGTGTCCCAGGGCGCTCTTGGTGCTGCTGATGGCGACCTCGCGGGCGGCCTGGCCGAAGACCGAATGGATGGCTCGGGTTTCCGCTTTGTCCCCCAGCGGGGTGCTGGTCCCGTGGGCATTGATGTAGTCGACTTCCGATGGATCGATCTCGGCGTTGCGGAGGGCCAGTCGCATCGCTTCGGCAGCGCCCGTTCCCTGCGGGTCGGGTTGGGTGATGTGGCCGGCATCGCAGGAGCAACCGAAGCCGATCACCTCGGCATAGATTTTCGCATCGCGGTGTTTGGCGTGTTCGAGTTCTTCGAAGATCACGACGCCTGCGCCTTCACTGAGGACGAAGCCATCGCGGTCGCGGTCGAAGGGGCGGCTGGCCTCGGCAGGGGCTTCATTGCGGGCCGAGAGCGCCTTCATGTTTTGGAAACCGGCGACACCCATCCGCGTCATCGCCGCCTCGCTGCCGCCGGTGATGATGACGTCGGATTCGCCGCTTTGGATGGAGGTCATCGCATTGCCCATCGCGTTGGTGGCGCTGGCGCAGGCGGTGGCGATGCTGTAGTTCGGGCCGCGCAAACCGTGGGCGATCGACAGGTTCGCCCCGGCGGCGTTGAGCATCATCTTGGGGACGGTGAACGGGCTGACGCGATCGGGCCCTTTCAGGACCAGGCGGGCCATCTGGGTTTCGATCTCCCAGAGGCCGCCGATGCCGGATCCGAGGATGACGCCGCACCGCACGGCCTCTTCCTGCGAGAAATCGATCCCCGCATCTTGGACCGCTTTGCCGCCGGCGACGAGCGCGAACTGGGTGAACCGATCGAGTCGTTTGGCTTCCCGGGGATCGGCGAAATCGCCGACATTGAAATCGGGGATGTCGCCTCCGAACTGGATTTTGAACTCGTCGCGATCGACGACGCTCAGCAGATGAATCCCGCTTTTGCCAGCCAGCAGGTCTTGCCAGACGGGCTCGACATCGAATCCTAGCGGCGTGACCCATCCCAAGCCGGTGATGACAACCCGTCGTTTCATCACGGTACCTCAATCAAAGAAAATAAAGTGACCGGCGATTACGTAAAAAATGCCGCCTAGGCATCCCGGAGACAAAACCGAAGGAAGGCTCGGGGAAGGCGAGACGGCAGCGAGCGAACGTGGAGCGGGGGCGAGGCGACCTTAGCCTTCTTCGCCCTTTTCCTTTTCGATGTATTCGATCGCTTGACCGACCTTTTGGATCTTTTCCGCCGAATCATCGGGGATGCTGATGTCGAACTCTTCTTCGAGTTCCATCACCAGTTCGACCGTGTCGAGGGAGTCGGCACCAAGATCGTTCACGAAGGAGGTTTCCCGCGTGATCTTGTCTTTGTCCACACCCAGTTGCTCGGCAACAATATCGACCACGCGTTCTTCGATCGACGCCATAGTCCTTCTCCTGAAAAACCGATGTTTTAATGTTGGTATTTGATTGAAGCGAATCAGCGGGGCAGCAGCCCTTGGCGGCTGGCCGGTCCATGCCGCCAGAGAAGGCGTCGAGGGAACCGGGGGAGCTTTCGTCGGAATCTACTTTCCACGGAGGATTCAGGCTAGCCCGAAAAGATAGGCGATGCGTGTAAAACGCGTCAATACGCCCGCAGCCAATCGAAGGCTCCTGCCGGGGTGGGGCGAGAGCCAGGGAAGGGTGATGGGGGGGCAGGTTGCGCCTAGCCGGTCATCCCTCCGTCGACGACGAGCGTCTGTCCGGTGACATAGCCGGCCGCTCGGCTGGCAAGGAAGAGGACCGCGGCGGCCACATCTTCCGGTTCCCCGACCCGGCGTGCCGGGATGTTT
>CAYNVI010000183.1:0-8736 GCA_964400585.1 uncultured Pirellulaceae bacterium
CGGCCCGACGATGCGATGGGTTCGTTCCGGCTGGGAGAGGCGTTGGACCGCAGCGGCGAGCCAGCTGCGGCGAGCGCGGCCTGGCAACGAGCGGTCGACCGCGATCCGCCGCGTCGGGCCGCCGCCGAGATCTTTCTGGAATTAGGGGAACGCTACCTCCAGCAGGATCAGCCCCAGGCGGCAGAAAAACTGTGGCAGGAATTGAGCGTGCGTTTTCCGGGCGACTGGCAGATCAGCGAACGGATCGCCCGACGCCAGGCGGCTGCTGGTGCCTTTCCCGCGGCGGCGACCCGCTTGGAGGCGATCGCCCAGCTGGCGCGCGAGCAAGGGGAAGTCGAAAAAGGGGTGGCCTTGGCGGTCGAAGCGGCCGAGATGCGGCACCGCGCCGGCGAATCGCAACTGGCCCGGCAAGCCTATCAGTCCTTGCTGGCCGAAACGCGGCCCGGCAGCTGGCTGCATGAAGATATCCAACAGCGTTTAGAAAACCTGTTGCGAAAGGACCCGGATCCGACGGCCCTGTTGACCTACTACGCAAAACAGGTCGCGGAGCAACCGGAAAACCTGGCGGTCCGCATGCGCTATGCCCAAGCCTTGTTACAACAGCGGCAGCCGCAGCAAGCGGTCGAGGTCTACCGGCAGGCGAGCGCGCAGGCGCCGGAGAACGTCGTCGCCCGGCAGGGGATGATCGCGGCGCTGCAGGCGGCCGGTGAGATCGCGAAGGCGAGAGAAGCCTACGCGGCATTGGTGCAAGTCGACCCCGGCAATGGGGAACATCGCCTGGCCTGGGGAAATCTTGTCCTCCGCGATCTATCGCTGACGCTGGCCGAGCGGCATCGACGCGCTGCGGAGATCTGGCAGCAGCTCGCCGAATCCCAACCCGACGATCCGGTCACGTGGGTCCAAGTCGCCGAGCGGCTGCGGGCGATCGGGGAACATCAGGGAGCGATCGAAGACTACCGCCAGGCGATCGAGATCGCACCCGCACGCTCCGAGTTTCGTGAACCGCTGGGCGACTACTTGTGGGAATTGAACCGATCTTCCGAGGCGGTTGCGGTCTGGCAAGAGATCGCGGCCGGCGAACGAGAAAGCTTGGCGAACCTGTCGCGGTTGGCAGAAATTTATGCTGCGGCTGATTTGACGAAACGTCTGGTGGCGACGGTGGCCCGCGCCGAAGCCTACGCGCCTGGGCTGTCGGAGCGACAACAGTTTGCCGTCTTGTTGGCAGACGCCGAGGCCTTTCCCGCGGCGGTCGAGCAACTCGATGCGGCCGCTTTGTTGGCCGATACGCCGCGCCGCCAGGACCAGTTGTTGGAAACCGAGATCGACATCCGGCTCCGCGGCGGCCAGCTTCCCGAGGCGATCGACGCTGCCGAAGCGGCGGCGGCGGAAGACGCCGAACCGTTTGCCCTGCGTCGTTTAGCCCTTCTGCAACAGGCGGCCGGGCGGTGGTTGCCGGCCCTGCAAACGATCGGGCGCGCCTTGGCGCAAGCCCCCCACGATCCGCATGTCTTGCGAACCGCCGCCACAATTTATGAAGAAGCGTTCCGATTGGAGGAAGCGGTCGCCACGTTGCTGAAACTGGCCGACCAGGACCGGCCTGCTCGGTTCCAGCATCTGACGCGTGCCGCGCAACTGCAGTTGCGTCTGGGGCAGGTCGACGCGGCTTTGAAGACAGGACAGCGGCGGGTGGCTTTGAATCCGCAGAGCGCTGCTTCGCACGAGGCCCTCGCGGAACTCTGTTTCGCGGCCGCCCGCGACGACCAGGCGGTGCAATCGCTCCGGCAGGCGCTCGAGCTCGATCCGCGGAGCGCGCCGCGGCGGCGGCGGTTGGCGGCCGCCCTGGCGGACCAATACCGGACCGACGAGGCGATCGAACTCTACTGGCAGGCGTATGACGCGGCCGACGGGTTGGAGGCCGAACTCGAACTGATCAGCTTGCTGACGCCGTTGCACCAGCGGCTGGGACGTTTTGGCGATCTGCTGGCGCGCGTGCGACAAGGCCGCGCCCACGACGCACCCGCCTCCAGCGCCCTTCGCGTCGCGGCGGCCTATGAAGCGACCGGCGACGTCCGCATCGCCCTCGACCAACTCGCCGCGGTCGCGGAACAGCTGCCCGCCGAGCCGATCGTGTGGGAACGGCTTGTGCAACTCGCCTCGCGAGCCGAACAGATCGAACAAGCGGTCGCCTCCCAGCGGCGGTTGCTGGAGCTCGAGGCAACGCCGGAGCAACGCCGGCGGCTGCTGACTCTCTCCTTGCAGAGCCCTCAGGCGGGCGATCGCCAGGATGCCGTCAGGCGGCTCTGCCGGGAAGCTGAGGAAGCCACCGTCCAGAACGTCATCGATGAGGCACTCCGGCGAGGTGGTTTCGAGTTGGCCGGCGAACTTGCGCAAGCCTGGCGACAGCACGCGTCCGCGGCGGCCTCCTGGGGGGCGGGGCTGCGGCTCGCCATCGCCTCGTGTGGGCAAGGCGACATCGAAGCGACGGGCACGTTGTTGGTGGCTCTCCGAGCCGGACTCGCGAACGAGGAAGCCGCGCGGTCGCCGGCCACGGCCACGACCACGACCGCGGCGACCAGCCCGGCCGCCGGCGGATCTCGCCTGGCAGTCCCCGCTGCGAACGGTCCGGCGGCGATGCTGGGGTGGGCGCCTCAGTTGGCCGAGATGCTGGGGATCGGCGACGCCGCGCGTTGTCCGATCGTCCCCACGACCGCGCGATTCGATTGGGCCGGCTTGGAAACGTCGTGGCAGCGCCACCGCGCTCTCGATGCCCTCGCCCTGGCGCTCGCTTGCCGCGTTGCGCCGCTGCAGGAAGGGAACCGCTCGTGGCGGGACATGGAACCGCGCCCGTCCACCCGCTCGCCCGACCAGCAGCCACGTTGGACCGCTTTATTGCAAGCCCAGGCCCGCGCGATCTTTGCCGCGGCCGGCGCCTCGCCTGAGACGCCCGCCGAGGATTGGCGTGATCCGCTGTGGCAGCTGGTGCAAGCGGACGAGGAGGCTGCGGTCGACGCTTGGTTGACCTGGTTGCGCGATCGCCACAGGCGATGGGAGGAAGGCGGCGACGCACGGCAAGGCCTCCGGGAACAGCCGCTACGAGAAGCGGAAATCGCCTGGCTGATCGACACGCTGCCCAACCGCGGGAAAGCGGTGAGCCTGGCGACGCATGTCGCGGCCTTCGAAGCATTGCGGTGGGCCGATCGTTTGACCGAGGCCGAACGGTACGTGGCCGCAACGCCCCGCTTGGCGGCGCCGCGAACGTTGGCCGAGCAGCTGGAGGCGCAGGAGTTCTTGCTGGCGACCGGTCAAGCGTCCGAGGCGATCGCGCGGGTTCCGGCGATCCGAGAAAATCTCCAACGGCAACGCCGCACGCCGGTACCGTTGCTCGACCGGCTGATCGCCCAGACCGTGCGGGTCGCGGGAGCTACCGATGCCGAAGGGCGTTGGGACCTGTTGCGGCTGTTGCTGCAGGCCGAGCAGCAGCGGATGCGGCAGGTACCGCTGGTGCCGAGCGGGAGTGATGCCAGCGAAGCCTTGGCGGTTTATCGCGAACGCGGGGGGCAGTCGACATTGCAAAGCGTTGCCGGTCCCATTTCGACCCGGCTGGTCCGACCGGATTTCCTCACAGCCGTCTACGAATTGGCGGTCAATGCGAGCGAGGATGCCGGCGGCCCCCAAGCGATGGCGGAAAAGTTGACGACCGAGCGGGCGGTGGCGTCGGCTGCGGGCGGAGAAGACCGAGACGAACCATCGCTCGAACCATCGCTCGAGCAGGCGTTGCCGCAGATGGTGGCGTTTTTCCTGCAGACCTGGACCGCCGATTGGTCGGCCGCCGAGACGACGCTCAGCGCGCTGCGGACTCGCTTTCCGAAACTGCCGGCGCTGCAGCTGGAAGCGGCGCGGCTATTGGAGACGACGGGCCGGCGGGCAGCGGCGATCGACCTGCTGGCGGAGATCCGACCCGCCGACCCGCAGACGCTGCAAAAACGCGACCTGCGGATGCTTCGCCTGGCGAGTTACACCGGCCGCACTGAGGTAGCAGAAGCTGCCGCCGAGCGTCTCTCGGTGATGCCGTTGAACACCGCCACCCAGTTGACCTTGGTCGGACAGCTGAAACGGATGGGACTTGATGCTTTGGCCGACGCCGTGTTGCAGCGGGTGCAGCGTCAAGCGGCCGACGATTCGCGGACCTTGCTCGATGTCGCGTTTGCGTACGAGAAGCAAGGACGCCCGGATGCGGCGGCGGAAGCGGCCTTCGATGTGATTCGCTTTGATCGCGAGAACGCCGCCCCCTCGGCCGAAACGATCCGGGCGGTGCGGTTGCTCCATTCGCTGCAGCGGCTCGATCGCATGATCCAGCAGATGGAACAACGGGCCGCCGCCGCGGGAGAACCGTTGCCACTGCTCCGCCAACTGTCGAAGATCTACCAGGCGGCAGGCCTGCAGCAGAAAATGTTGGCGATCGAATCGAAGATCACGCAGCGCGAACCGGACAATGCCCAAGTTCAGGCTCAGCTGGCCGCCCTCTACGTGGCGACCCATCGTTATGGTTTGGCGGTCGATCGCTTCCTGCTGGCCTTTCGAATCGATCCGCAACTGATCGCCCCGTCGTGGCGTGATTTCGAGCGGGCGGTGCAGATGAGTGACCGCGATCCGGAAGTCTTTCCCGCGTTCCTGGAGATCGGCGTGGAGCGGCTGCCCGCCGAGGCCGTTGAGCAGCTGTTGCAATTGAGCCTGGCCGCCGACCGTTCCGCCGCTGCCGTGCAGTGGGGCGAGGCCAAGCGGACCCTGTATCGGCAGTTGCTGGCGGAGCTTGAACCGGTCGCCTTGATGAAAAGCCTCCAGCGGTTCCAAGCTCGGGGCCCTCAAGTGGCAGCCGCTTTGCTGGCCGAGCCGTTGCAGGATCTCTTCGCGTCTCCCGCACCCTACCGCGCCGACAGTCCGATCTGGGGGTCGGCATGGGCAATCGAGCAGGGAAACCTGCGGGGGCCGCTCGCTCCCTGGTTGGACCTGTTGCGAACCGCTCCCGAGCTTCGGGACGAACTGTTGCGGGCGATCCAGGCGCGACGCGAGGATGCCGCTGCGCCGGGGGTGGCCGAGGTGCTGCAGGCGGCGCTGCAATGGGAGGCGGGGCAGCGGGACGCCGCCAGCCGGCGGATGCGCGACGCGTTACAGCGCCCCCGAGGCGAATTGCCACCCGCCTTGGTCGGGCAAGTCGCGCAGCGCTGGCAAGCGGAGGGGGCGGCGGAAGAACTGATGACGCCCCTCGACGATTGGTTGCTCGCCGTTCCGCTCCCTGCAGATTGGAATTCCTTTCGTGACGGCATCCCTCGTCGCGTGCTGGCAAGGCTCCGGCAATCCGACCGGCGCGAGGAGGCCCGGGATTTCTTGCTGGAAGGGTTCTACGGGCGATACCCGGAGTGCCGCTTTGCCACGGTTCGCTCCCCCGGAGATACCGCCGGCCTGCAGGAAACGACGCTGGAGGAAGGCCGCTTCGTCGCCGACCAGTTGGAAGCGTTGGGCTTTGCGGTCGATGCCCTACGAATCCAGCGGGGACTGCTCGCTCGCCTGCAACCGGAGCGGAGCGATTTGCGGGAAGCTTCGCCGCTGGAGCAAGCTTCCCTAACGGTTCGGAAGCTGAGCGATGCGATCGACGCCCTCTCGCGCAAGCTGATCGATCAAGAGGCCGACGCGCTCGGTTTGCCACGGACGCTCGATCAATTGTTGCCGACCGAGGCAGCTTCCGCGGGAATCGATCTACTGGTCGACGTGCCGCCGCCGTGGACGGGCAGATCGGTCGCTTCGGTGACCTCGGGTTGGCTCGACCGGGCCGCCGCAACGCCCGCCGGGCGGACCCTGTTGCAGCAACGCCAACGCGAGTTGGCGGAGGCCGACGCTTCCGGTGTCTCCGCCGAAGTGCGTCTGGCGATGCAAAGCTGGATCGCGCTCGCCTTGTCTTCAGCGGAGGCGGCGGAAAACCTGCGGGGGTTGGTCGAAACGTTGCAGCGGTCGGACGCCAGCGCATCCCCAGGACGACTGCAATGGATCGCGTTGGTGGAGCGGGCCAGCAAGACCGCCGAGGGCAACACGCCGGACGAAGCGACGATCGCCACGGCGGAGGAGCTCGCTTGGCAGCTGTTGCCCCAGGCGGCCGCGACCGGGGCCGACAACCACCTGTTGCGGTTGGCGGAACGCTTGTTGGCGAAAGCCGCTGCCGAACGGCGTGAGGAGGTGCTGGCGATCCTGCGGGACCGGCTTGATCAACAGGTCCCGGCGCGGCAGACGCCGCTGCCGCTGGAAGCGTCGCGGGCCGCCTTTGCCTTGGCGGTCAGTCGTTTGGCTTGGCAAGCCGACGATCCCCAGCTCGCTTTGGAAGCGGCCGACCGCGCGCTGGCCGGTGGGGCTCCGCGTGGGGAGCAGGCCAGTCGCTCCGAAGTGAGCGGGGTCGATCTCGGCTCGGGGGACCTGGATCGTCGCGCACGTTCGCCGGAGCGGTTGCTCGCCCAGCAAGCTGCCACGCTTGCCGGCCGCTGGCAGAAGGCGGTTCGTGGGGCGCCGGCATCGAAACTCGCCCGGCGGATCGAGCAGACCTTGGCGGGTTGGGTTTTTCCGCCAGGCGAGGAGGGAAACATGCGTTTTTATTTGGTGGCGACGACCGGGACGCCGCTCGCGCTCTCGCCGGCGGTCCCGCGTCCGCCCAGCGCCTTCGCGCCATGGCTGGAGATCGCCATCGCCCGCGGAGAGGCGGCCGAATTGCCCGCCCGGTGGCGGCAACGCTCGGGCGAGGGGCCCGCACGGACCGACGCGTTGACGGCCGACTTGGTCTGGGCAATGGCGGCGGGCCAGGCCGATCAGGGGACGCGACAAGCCGAGCGGTTGGCCGAACAGATGGGCGTGACTTTGCCCAGCTGGTCGGACGTGCAGACGTGCGCGGCACCGGCGGGGCCGCTGACGCCCACGATCGCCAAGCGGAAAGCTGCGGCACGAAAACTTGAGCTTGCCGATCGCCTGTTGCTGGTGCGACCCCGGCTGGACGACGAGGGGACGGCGGAAGGATCGCGGTTGGCCGCCTGCCAGCGACTCAGGTTGCGCACCGTCGCGATGCTCCTCCTCGATCAGACGGCCAGCCGGAAATCGCTTTCCCAGCTAGAATGGGTCACCGCAGAGATCGTCGCCCATCAGCCGGAGGGAGGCGACGCAGAAGTCGCACGGACGGCTCGCCACCTGCAAACCTTGATCCACCAGCAACTCGCCGAAGAGACTCCGTGATGTCCGCTGATTCCCGACCTTCCCCAGAAGCACGCTTGATCGAGGTCGAGACGCAGCTGACGCACCTGCAGCACTTCACCGAACAGCTCAATCAAGTGATCACCGAGCAGGCCCAGCAGCTGTACTTCTTGCAACGCAAAGTGGTCCGCCAGGAAACGCAGATCAGGGAATTACGTGAGAAGCCTCAGCTCGAAGACGAGACCGATCTGCTGGACGAGAAACCCCCTCATTACTAGGAATCCATTATGCCGAATCGAGTTTTTCTGCTCGCCGGTCGCTTGCTTGCGGGCGTCTTGTGCTGCGCGTCGACGACCACGCTTTTCGCCGCAGAGCCTCCCCCCGGTTTTGTCTCGTTGATCGATTCCGAATCGCTGGACGGCTGGCAGGGAAGCACGGCGGACTGGACGGTTGAAGAGGGCATCTTGGTGGGACGCGCCGATGGAAGCCTCAAAGCGAACCGGTTCATCATCGCCGACATCGAACCGGTGCGAAATTTTGAGCTACAGGTCGATGTCTGGGTCTCTCCGAAAGGCAACAGCGGATTGCAGTACCGCAGCCGACGGCGCCCCGATTTGACACCCTTTGCCGTCGAGGGTTACCAGTGCGACGTGGTTGCCAACGTGCCCCAATACAACGGCATGCTGTACGAAGAAAAAGGGCGGCGGATTCTCGCCCACACCGGCGAGAAAGTCGTCGTCGATCAAGGCGGTCAGCCTTGGGTCGTCGGAAAGTTCCCCGTCAAAAAATTTGCTGCCGGAGCATGGCATCGCTACCGGGTCCGGGTCGAAGGAAACCATCATCGCCACTGGATCGATGACGTTCCTACGATCGACGTGGTCGATCTCGACGAGCAGCATCGTGCCTTGGAGGGGCTGCTGGGCGTGCAGGTGCATGTGGGACCGCCGATGGAAATCCGCTACCGCAACTTTTTCTTGAAACGGCTGCCCGCGGACCTTCCCTTGCTGACCGAGGCCGATGCCCCGATTGGAGAGGACGCGGTGAAGGTCGTCCCTCAAGGGGGAAAGAAGGTCGCGGCGGTGAAACCGACCGAATTGGGGCAGACCCCCAATGTGCATCGTTGCGACGATGTCTTCCTGGCTGGCCAACCAAGCAAAGAGGACATCGACCGTCTGCAGGAGGCCGGGATCCGCAAAGTGGTCAACCTGCGGACTCCTGCGGAGATGACCTGGGATGAAAGGAGCAGCCTGGAGACGGCCGGCATCGATCTGCTGTCCCTGCCGTTCCGCGATCCCGATGACCTGACCGATCGGGTCCTGGATGCGGCCCGCGAAGCCCTGCGAGCTGCCGCCGGCGATGCCAAGGTCTTGTTGCATTGTGCCTCGGCCAATCGGGTGGCTGCGGTTTGGTTCACGCATCGGGTCCTCGACCAAAACGTGGCCTTGCAGCAGGCGCAGCAGGAAGCGGTCAAAGTGGGGCTGCGAAGCGAAGCCTATCGCGAAAAAGCACTCG
>CAYNVI010000184.1:0-8723 GCA_964400585.1 uncultured Pirellulaceae bacterium
CGCGCGACCGAACACCAAGTGGCCGAGATCCTCCGCGCCGAGGATGAAGCGGAGGAGGGGACAAGCGGCAAGGCGACGGCGAGCAAGAAGAAACGGAGCGTCACCCCGCAAATCGCTTCCTTGCAACAAGAACTGCGGGTGCAACTCGGCACCAAAGTCGAGATCCGCGAAGCGAGCCGAGGCCGCGGCAAGATCACGATCCACTTCGCCAATGCCGACGAGTTCGAGCGTCTGCGGCAGCTCTTCCAGAGCGATCCGGCAGCCGGGAGCAAAGCAGGCTAGCCATCGTTTCCCCGGCAACGGTCTGCCGCCGCGCTGCGGCAGACCGTTCCCACCCCCACCCTCCCTCCTGCGACACCCTCCCCCCCTGGAGCGTGGATGTGCTCAGTCTGGATTGTGCAGACACCAATGGCCGCGAGGGAGTTGCGGCGCGGCCCCCGCGACAAGCGGAAGCAATCTCACGAACCGAGCTATTCAGTCGGGACTTGGTCGATTAAACTTCGGGCACCCGTTCGGGGCGTGGCGCAGCCTGGCTAGCGCGTCTGGTTTGGGACCAGAAGGTCGCAGGTTCGAATCCTGTCGCCCCGACATCGTAAAGGCCGTAACCACAACAGGTTACGGCCTTTCTTTTGGCGCCCCCCGAAGCCGATTTCAGGCGACTGATACCGTTTTGATAGTCATCTGAGTGATCGGACGCGTCAGTCGGGACGCTTAGGCTCCCGCGTCCGCAACGCGGCGCCGCAGCCACTTTTCGAAACCGACCACCAGATAGATCACCCCGCCGCTTGCCAAAATCCATCCCCATTGCCCGATCGCCAGCGGCTCGCTGCCAAAGGCGTGGTTCATGAAGGGGACGTACGTGAACGCCAGTTGCAGGGCCGCCATCGTGCCCACGCCGGCCAACAGCCAGCGGTTGCTGAAGACGCCGATCGTAAACATCGACAGTGTCAGGGACCGGCAATTGAACAGGTAAAAGAGTTCGCCAAATACGAACACATTCACAGCCGCCGTCCGCGCCGCCGCTTCGCTCGCCCCCTGATGCAGCTCCCATTCGAACAGGCCGAACGCGCCGATCAGGAGCATCACGCCAACGAGCAGGATGCGGCCCAACAGGGTAGGCGAAAGGATCGGACTGGCCGGATCCCGCGGCAACCGCCGCATGATGCCGCGTTCTTTCGGTTCAAATGCCAGCATCAAGCCCAGCAGGACGGCGGTCGTCATATTGATCCAGAGGATCTGCACCGGCTCGATGGGCAACGCCGCGCCCATGAAAATCCCGACCAGGATGACCAAGCCTTCACCGACGTTGGTCGGCAGCGTCCAGGTGAGGAACTTGATGAGATTGTCAAACACGCCTCGGCCTTCTTCGATCGCCGCTTCGATCGAGGAGAAATTGTCGTCGGTCAGCACCATGTCGGCGGCTTCCTTGGCGACTTCGGTACCGGTGACGCCCATCGCGACGCCGATGTCAGCCCGCCGCAACGCCGGAGCATCGTTGACGCCATCACCGGTCATCGCCACGACGTGGCCGTGGTGTTGCAAGGCTTTGACCAGGCGTAGTTTTTGTTCGGGGGCAACCCGCGCAAAGACGGCTGTCTCCTCGACGGCCGCCAGGAGTTGCTCGTCCGACATCTCCGTCAGCATTTTCCCGGTGATCACATCGCGGATCCCCGCCTGGCGGTCGGCCCCCGCGAGGCCGATCTGGGCGGCGATCGCGGCGGCCGTACCCGCGTGATCGCCCGTGATCATCTTGACTCGAATGCCTGCGTGCTGGCAGGCCTGGACGGCTCGCACGGCCTCGGGGCGGGGCGGATCGATCATCCCCTGCAAGCCCAGAAAGGTCAGGCCGCTCGTCAGGTCTTGGTGCTGGATGGCCGCCGTGCCGCGGGGGAGTTCGACGCGGGCAAACGCCAGGACCCGTAAGCCCTCGGCGGCCAGTTCCTCGACGCTCTGGAGCACCGCAGGAACATCCAACGCAGCGAGATCTCCCTGCTTTCCCAACGCGTTCTGGCACCGCGGTAGGATGCTTTCGACCGCGCCTTTGAGAAACACGACCGGCGTGCTGTCCGGCCCCCGGTCGGACAACGTCGCCATGTATTGATGCTGCGATTCGAAGGGGATCGCATCCAATCGGCGGCGTTCTGCCGCGCGCGAAGCTGGCGACAGCCCGGCTTTGTGGGCCGAGACGATCAAGGCAACTTCCGTGGGGTCCCCTTCCGCTCTCCAGCCCCCTGCCGTCTTGACCAGCGCCGAATCGTTGCAGAGCAATCCGCTCTGCAAGCACTCCTGCAGGGCCGGGTGCTGGGCCTGCTCGACCGCTGCCCCGCGCCAGGAAATCTCGCCATCCGGTGCGTACCCGACGCCTGAGATGGCAAACCGTTCGCCGCCGGCCAAAACTTCCCGGACGGTCATTTCGTTCTGCGTCAGGGTGCCCGTTTTATCGGAACAGACGACCGTCGTGCTGCCTAACGTTTCGACCGCCGGAAGCTTCCGAATGATCGCGTTCCGCTTGGCCATTTTGCCGACGCCAATCGCCAGCGTGATGGTGACGGCGGCGGGCAGTCCCTCGGGAATCGCACCGACGGACAAAGCGACCGCCGCCATCAACATGTGCAGTGGCGATTCCCCCCGGACGATGCCGACGAGGAAGGTCGCCGCCGCCATCGCGAGGATCACGTACAACAGGATGCCGCTGAAATGGGCAATCTTGCGGGTCAGCGGCGTAGCCAACACCTCGGCCGACGAGATCAATTCCGAAATCCGGCCGATCTCCGTCGCATCGCCGGTGGCCACCACCACGCCGGTAGCCGTCCCATAGGTCACCAGCGTTGACGAATAGGCCATGTTGCGACGTTCGGCCAAGACGGTATCGCGTTCCAGGGTCTCCGCATGTTTCTCGATCGGGACGGATTCCCCGGTCAGGGTGGACTCGTCGACCTGCAGGTCACGACAAACCAGCAAGCGCAGATCGGCAGAAACCTTGTCACCGGATTGCAAGAACACGATGTCGCCCGGCACGAGTTCCGTCGAGGCAACGCGTTTTTTCTCTCCCGCACGCAGCACCGTCGCTTCGCTGCTCATCGCCCGAGCAAGGGCATCGATCGCATTGAGTGCTTTGGATTCCTGCACAAAGCCGATGATCGCGTTCACCAGCACGACGCCGAAGATCACCCCCGCATCGACCCATTCCTGCAAGAGCGCCGTAATCAGGGCGGCGGCCAGCAGGATGTAGACCAAGGGTTGATGGAATTCCATCAAAAAGCGAACCACGGGGCCGCGACCACGCCTCGGAGTGAGCGCGTTGCGTCCAAACCGTTCCCGCCGGGTTTCCACGGCAAACAGATCCAAGCCGCGGTCCAGATCGGTTTCCGCGAGTTCGAGGATCTCCGCTTCGGGAAGATGGTGCCAGTGTCGACTGAGAATGGATTCCATCGCTCTGCGGAACGCCTTTCTTGGGGGGACGGATTTCACACCCGTTGACGAGGGTTTCGCTGTGGGCTGACGAAAATTTGCCAAGCTGGGCAATTTGCCAAGCTGGGCAAAGGGGGGCTTTGCTGGGGGGCCGATCTCGTGACGCCGAGTGAGCCTCGGCTTGGCCCCTCTAACCCCCTCCCCCAACCCGTTCCCGGTAACGGTATCCGTGATGGCCACGTCTGTCGCGCGAATGGATTGGGGGAGGGGGGACTGATAAAGGCTTCGCCCGGTGGTTCACCGGGCAACACCGATCTTGCTACGGAAACATTTTCATTAGCCCCGTCTCGCGGTGTGGGCGATCCTACCGGCCGGGCCCCGTTGTGACCAGCATGCGGGCTGGCTTGAAGCCCTCTACGGAAGGTGGTGGGCCCTCCGCTGACGAACAGCAGCGCTGCCCCCCGGCCAATTCCTTCGTAGCGGAACGGGGCGCGCCGACCGGTTTGGCCAAGAAAAGTTAACAGAAATACCGGGCGGCTTGCGATGCTCCGCTAACGAACATGTCGCTGTGGCCGCGGAGCCGCCAAGAGGGTTGACATCGAGCCCCCGAAAGGCGGCCGATTGCTCTTGTGCCTGGGACAGTTGGGCATCTAGATAACCTTCCATGAATTGTGCCTGCCGTGTTCCCCAACGCCCCCCCCATTGGCTGACTGCCTTTGTGCTGTCGAGCCTCTGCGGATGCGTGAGCGGATGCATGAACCGGGAGGTCACGAGCCGTTTACCGACCGGCCCGCCGCCGGCCTTCTCTTCGAGCGGCGAAACGGCGATGCCCGATCGCTGGTGGTTCGCCTTCGACGACGCGGCGCTCAATCAACAGATCGCCGTCTCGCTGGACGGCAGTTTCACGCTGGCGGCCGCGCTGGAGCGATTGCGGGCGGCCCGCGCGGTAACCCGTCGCGAAGCCTCCGATCTCTGGCCCGATCTGGATGGCGTCGACGATGCCAACAGCACCTTCAGCACCGACGGGGACGAAGCGACGCGTTTGGTGTTGGGGCTAGAGGCTTCCTATCAGGTCGACCTGTGGGGCCAAATCCAATCGCGCGTCGATGCCGAACGGCTGCGGGCCTCGGCAACGCATGCCGACTATCACGCGATCGCGCTGACGCTCTCGGCGGACGTGGCCCGCACCTGGTATTCGCTGATCGAAGCCCACGCGCAGCTGGAACTGCTGGACCGACAGATCGAAACGAACCGAAAAGGGCTGCAGGGTCAGCAAGCACGCTTCGAGGTCGGCCTGATCCGCCTGCCTGATCTCCTCCGGCAAGAACAGCTGGTCGAATCAACCCTCGAGCAAGCGGTGGTCGTGCAGTCCCGGATCGCCGTGCTGGAACACCTGCTGGCGGTCCTGCAAGGGCGGCCGCCGCAGGATGCGACGTACGAACCCGGCGAAGACCTGCCCGGCCTTCCTCCCCTTCCCGACACCGGACTGCCGGCGGAGCTGCTCGACCGGCGTCCCGATATCCGCCGCGAATTTCTGGCCCTGCAGGCGGCCGATCGGGATCTGGCCGCCGCGATCACCTCGCAGTACCCGCGGATCAGTTTGACCAGTTCGCTGACGAACGTCGCGGAACATCCCGAAGACCTGTTCCGCGAGTGGTTTTTCTCGATCGGAAGCCAGCTGGTGGCTCCCTTGATCGACGGCGGGCAACGCCGCGCGGAGATCGATCGCACGGCGTCGGTCGTCTACCAGCGGTTTAATCAGTATGGGGAAACGGTGATCAATGCGTATCGTGAAGTCGAAGATAGCTTGATCCGCGAACAGTATCTCATCGCCCGCATCGAACGCCTCGATAACCAAACCAAGCTAGCCAGTCAGTCGTCCACGCTGCTGCGGGAACAGTACTTGATCGGCGACGCCGACTACCTGGACGTGTTGAGCGCGATCACCGCCGAGCAAAGCTTGCAGCGGGAGACGCTCTCCGCCAGACTGGAACTGGTGCGAACGCGGATTGCCTTGTACCTGGCGTTGGCCGGGAGTTTCGCCCCCCGTTCGCCGCTCCCTCCCCTGGGGCCTCCCCCCGCGGTCGAGCCTGCCCCCGCCGTCGGGCCTCCTGTCGCGGTCGAGCTACTCCCTGCCCCCTCCCCGGAAAACGACCGCGATGAGTGACGTGACGGATAACCGCTCGAAAGGAAACTGGCTGAGCAGCATCACCACGATCTTGGTGTGCCTGACGATTCTCGGCGTTTCCGTGGCCGCCATCGTGGTGATCAATCGCACCGAGCCGACGGCCCAGCAAGTCGAAGCGACGCGGAAGTCGGCAGCTTTGGTCGAAACGATCGTGGTCGAACGGGGGACCTTCACGCCGCGGATCGAGGTTTTGGGGACGGTCGAACCGGCCCGCGATATTGTGTTAAGCCCCCGCGTCAGCGGCCAGGTGGCGGAGATCTCCCCCAACCTGATCCCCGGCGGCACGGTTCGCGAGGGGCAACTGCTGCTCCGAATCGATCCGGCCGATTTCGAGAACGCCTTATCGATCCGGGAAAGCGAGCTCGAACAGAGCGAAGCGTCGCTGAAGATCGAACAGGGTCGCCAGGCGCTTGCCAAGAAGGAGCTGGCGTTATTGGAAGGGACGATCGAAGGAACCAACCGGGCGTTGGTCCTCCGCGAACCGCAGATCGCTTCGATCCAGGCCGAAGTGAATGCGGCCAAGGCGGCGGTCGAACGGGCCGAGCTCGATTTGCAGCGGGCGAGCGTGTTCGCCCCCTTCGACGCTCAAATCCTCCGCCGCTCGGTCAACGTCGGCTCGCAAGTCGCTCCCGGCGATGATTTGGCCCAGCTTGTCGGCGTGAAAGAATACTGGGTGATCGCCGCCGTGCCGATCCGCAGCCTCCATCGATTGCAGTTCCCCGATACCGATGGACAGGGCTCGGCCGTCACTCTCCGTAATCCCGATTCCTGGCCCCCCGGCAGCACACGAGAGGCGCGTGTTTCACGCATGATCGGCAGCCTCGACCAACAAACGCGTCTCGCCCGCGTCCTGATCACGGTGTCGGATCCGCTGGCCCGCCAGCTGGACGCGCCGCCGTTGATTCTCAACACCTTGATCAAAACCGAGATCGAGGCCCGGCCGCTGGAGGATGTGATCCGGCTGCCGCGGGAGTACGTGCGTGAGGAAGATACGATCTGGGTCATGGACGACGGCGAACTGAAGATCCACCAAGCGGACGTGACCTTCCGCGACGCCGACTACGCCTATATCCGCAGCGGCTTGGAAAGTGGAGACGAGGTCGTCACCACGACGCTGGCGACCGTGGCCGAAGGAATCGGTCTACGGAAGGTGGAAAACACTCAGCAGGGCCGTGGCGATGCCGATCAGGAGGCCGCGGATTGAACCAGCCTCCGGAGGATCCTCGTGGATGGGACGGGCCGATCGCCTGGATGGCGCGGAACTCGATCGCTGCCAACCTGGTGATGGCCCTGCTGCTCGGCGGAGGCATGTGGTCGGCCTTCGCGATCCAGAAGGAAGTCTTTCCGCAATTCCAATTGGACGTGGTGGAGGTTCGCGTCGGCTATCCGGGCGCGGCTCCCGCCGAAGTCGAGCAGGGGATTTTACGACCGATCGAGGAAGCGGTCCGCGGGGTGGATGGGATCCGCGAAATCACCAGTGAAGCCCGCGAGGGGCGTGGTGAGGTGATGATCGAGTTGGTCGCGGGCCAACAGCGGATGAAAACGTTTCAGGATATCGACCAAGCGGTCAGCCGCATCCGGACCTTTCCCGACCAGATCGAGCAGCCCGAGGTCAGCCTTCAATCGCGGCAGCAGGAGGTAATGCAAATCGGGCTGTTCGGCCCCGTCAACATCTGGACGCTGCGGAAGCTCGCCGAACAGCTGCGCGACCAATTGCAGGCCCACGAGCAGATCACTTCGGTCGCCCTCCGCCGCGTGCCGGAATACGTGACGCATGTCGAAATCCCTCGCCAACGCTTGCGGGAATATGGGCTGACGCTGCCCGACGTCGCCCAGGTCATCCGTACGTCGAGCCAGGACATCGCGGCGGGGGCGGTCCAGACAAGCGCCGGCGAGATCCTGCTGCGCGTCAAAGCCCGTAAGCAGTGGGCCGAAGAATTCGCGGGGATCGAAATCGTCTCGGGCGCCGACGGTCCCGTCGTCACGCTAGGGGACATCGCCACGATCCGCGACGGTTTCGAAGAAGTCGGCTTTCATTCCCAGTTCAGTCAAACGCCCTCGGTGGAGCTGGACATCTTCCGCGTCGGTTCGCAGTCGCCGATCGAGGTAGCCGAGGCGGTCGAGCAGACACTGGCCGACTTCGCAAGCGTGTTGCCGCCGGGAGTGAAGTGGCGTGTCGACCGCAACAACGCCGAGGAATTCCGCCGCCGGCTGTTCCTCGTCCTCGAGAACGCCCTGTTGGCGGTGTTCATCGTGTTGCTGATCTTGGCGTTGTTCCTGGAATTCCGGCTGGCTTTCTGGGTGATGATGGGGATGACCGTTTCGTTCATCGGAGGCCTGCTGCTGCTGCCGCTGGTCGGCGTCAGCATCAACATGATCTCGCTGTTCGGATTTCTGGTCGTGTTGGGGATCGTGGTCGACGATGCCGTCGTGGTCGGGGAAAACATCTACGAAAAGCGGCTGACCGAAAAGAATTCGTTGGTCGCGGCGATCAAGGGGACGCGTGAAGTCGCCGGGCCGGTGACGTTCAGCATCCTGACCAACATCGTGGCCTTTATCCCGTTGCTTTTCATCCCGGGCGAAACGGGCAAGTTCTGGGGCCCTTTGCCGGTGGTGGTGATCGTCGTGCTGTCGGTGTCGCTGCTGGAATCTCTGTTCATCCTGCCGGCGCACTTGGCGCACACCCGTGCCGCCGGCCGCCGGCAGCACGGTCTCGGGGCTCAACTGCATCACGGCCAACAAGGCTTCAGCCGCGCCTTCAACCGGCTGGTCGAAATCGTCTATCGCCCCTTCCTGATCCGCTGCCTCCGCTTCCGCTACATCACCGCCTCCACCGCCCTGGGGCTGTTTGTCGTGATCGGCGGCTACGCCAACAGCGCACACATGGGCATGATTCTGATGCCCGAGGTTTCCGCCGATGAAATCGAAGCAGGCGTGCGGATGCCCGTGGGCACGACACCAGACCAAGCGGCCGAGATCGCCGAAGTGGTCACCGCCGCCAGCGTGCGGATGTTCGATGAACACGACTTGTACAAGGTCGCCGAAGGGATCAAGACGAACGTGCGGGGGCAGGATTTCATCGACGTCGAAATCGTGATGCTGCCGCCCGACCAACGCGACATGA
>CAYNVI010000185.1:0-8698 GCA_964400585.1 uncultured Pirellulaceae bacterium
GATTCTCCGGAGTGACTGGAGTTCAGACGTGTGCTCTTCCGATCTCGGGCCGCCGATGCGGACTCCGAGGTCCTGCCAATCCCAGTCGCGATAGGGCGGTTGCGATGTGCCGAGCAGCCCGGTGTTGGGAGACCCATCGCGGCGGAGGAGGCAATAGCCGGTGTCGTCTTCCAGGAAGACCAACGAGGACTCATTGGGATAGCCTTCGTCGCAGAGGTTGTCGACGAGGCTCTCGAACGATTTCCCATCTGGACTGCGGAACAGGCGGACGTGCCGGTCTGCTTCCGCGCCGGTCGCGTAGCCGACGCTGTAGGCCATGCCGTCATGCCACGTCGTCCGCCACAGCCAGAAATCGCGCGGCCCGATCGGATAGGGTTGGCTCCAATCGGTGCCATTGGAGGAGAACCAACTGTAAGACTGATGCTTGAAGCGTGAACGATCATGCTGGGCCCCGGCGCCGCTCAGCATCAACCGCTGATCGGGCGTGATCGTGATCTTCGCATCCCGCAGGTCCGCGGTCTCATTCGACAGGACTGCGGCCGACGTCCAGCGGCTGGCGTCGTCGATCTGGTCGGAGACCAACACGCGGAGGCTGCCGTCATCGGACACATGCCCGCTCCCTTCGCGAAACACGCAGTACCACTTCCCTTGAAAGCGGGTGAGGTCGGTGAAGGCATTGTGGGCGGCCTGATCCCAGATCCGATCGACTTGGATCAACGTCCCCTTGCCGGCCTCAGTGGTGGAGGGCTCGGCGGCTTGCCCCCGGCTGGGGGCGACGGCTAGGAGGCAACTGCCGAGGCACAGCAGCAGGGCAGCCCGACCGGTTGCGGGAAAACGGATCAGGGAGGTAGGCATCGGCGGCGTCCTGCGCGGAAGGCGCGTGGGGGGAAGGGAAACGTGTTGATCGGCGACCCGGTCGGGCAGCACGGTATTAGGCAACCAGGTCGTGCAGCACGTGGCCTTTGACATCGGTCAGCCGCATGTCGCGTCCGCCAAAGCGGAAGGTCGAACGGGTATGGTCGACCCCCAGCAAGTGCAGCATGGTGGCATGGAGGTCATGGATCTCGACCCGGTTTTCGATCGCTTTGTATCCGAATTCATCGGTCGCTCCGTAGACGGTGCCGGCTTTGACACCCCCTCCTGCCATCCAGATCGTAAAACCGAAGGGATTGTGGTCCCGCCCGTTGGTCCCCTGGGCGAAGGGCGTCCGCCCGAATTCGCCTGCCCAGACAACGAGGGTCTCGTCGAGGAGGCCGCGGAGACGGAGGTCACGCAACAGGCCCGCGATCGGTTGATCGACCGCTTTGGCGTTATTCTCGTGTCCCTGCCGGAGGTTGTTGTGCTGGTCCCAGCGATCGCCGCCGACCGCCGGGCAGGTGAGTTCGACGAAGCGGACGCCGCGTTCGACCAGGCGTCGCGCGATCAAGCATTCGGCAGCGTAGATCTGCGTCGGTTTGTATTCGGCGTCGAGCCCGTAAAGCTCGCGGGTCGCCTGCGTCTCGTCCGACAGATCCATCAGTTCGGGGACGGCCATCTGCATCTGATAGGCGAGTTCGTAATTGCGGATCGCCGATTCGAGACTGTCGTGCGCGCCGTAGCGGGCCAGCGTGCGTTGATCGAGTTGTTCGATCAACGCCAATTTGTCCCGCTGCTGTTGATCGCTCGCTTCTTGCGGTTGGATGTTGGCAACGGCCGAGCCGGCAGGTTTGAAAACACTTCCTTGGTAACTGGCCGGCAGGAAGCCGCTGCCGAAGCAGTCGAGGCCGCCCGGAGGAATCAGGCCTCCGTTGATCGCCACGAAACCGGGCAGGTTCTGGCATTCGCTTCCCAGTCCATAATTGACCCAGGCTCCCATACTGGGGCGTCCCTGCAAGCCACTGCCGGTGTGCAGGAAGTAATTGGCGAAGGTGTGTTCGGGGAATTCGGAAATCATCGAGCGGACAACGGCCAGTTCGTCGGCGCACTGGGCAATCTGGGGGAAGAGGTCGCTGACCGGGATCCCCGCTTCACCGTGCTGCTGGAATTGCCACGGACTGGCCAGGACCTTGCCGTTGTTGTTGAACTGGGTCGGTTCGACCTTGAAGTACTGCCCTGGATCCTGGCCGTCGTACTTGGTCAACATCGGTTTCGGATCGAACGTGTCGACTTGCGAAGGGCCCCCGTCCATGTAGAGGAAGATGATCCGCTTGGCCCGCGCGGGGAAGTGGGTCCCGTGGAGGGCACTGCCAGGGGCGTCCGCGAACGCTTGATCGCCCAGCAGTGCGGAAAGCGCGACCGCGCCGAAACCACCACCGCATTCGCGCAGCATCTGACGGCGCGTGCGGGGACGGTCACGAAAGCGTTGGCAAGGATATTCCATCGAGAGGCCTCAGCGGAGGAAGATGAATTCTTTCGCGTTGATCAACGCGTGCGCGAGGTCGGTCCACACGGCAGGGCTTTCTGCCTCGCCCGCATGATGCGCCTGTTGGGATTGCAAGAAGGCCAGGGCCATCCGCACTTCGTCATCCGTGGCCGGGCGGGCGTAGGCCGTCTCGTACATCCAGCCGATGCGGGCCTCCGGATCATCGGGGACGACTTGGCAAGCTCGCCGTGCCCATTGTTCAGCGCGGCCCCGAACGAACGGGTCATTCAGCAGGATCAGGGCCTGGGCCGGGACGTTGGACACATTCCGGCGGCCCATCGTGCTGAAGGGCGCCGGCGTATCGAAGGCGAGCATCAAGGGGGAAAGGAAATTGCGCCGCACCGCGGTGTAAATCGACCGTCGCCGGTCTCCGTCGAGCGGACCATTCTTGCCGGGCCGACCGCGGCCTTGCATGAACGGGGTGAGATGGATCGGGACCGGTTCCCCAAACATTTGGGGATCGAGCTCTCCCGAAATCTTCAGCAGCGTGTCCCGGATCACCTCCCCTTCCAGACGTTTCGGCGGGATGTGATGCCACAACCGGTTGTCGGGATCCTCGCGGAAGGCGGCAGGGTCGCGCTGACTGCTCATCCGGTACGTTTGCGATTGGACGATGTAGCGGATCGTGCCCTTGATCGAACGGCCGTTCTCGGCAAACCAGGTCGCCAGGTGATCGAGCAGTTGGGGATGCGTAGGCCGCTGTCCGAGCACGCCAAAATCATCGGTCGTCGGGACGATCCCGCGGCCTAGGAGGTGATGCCACAAGCGATTGACGATCACGCGGGAGGTGAGCGGGTTATCGGGCGCGTTGATCCGCCCCGCCAATTCCAGCCGGCCGCTGCCGGCTTCGATCGGCAACGCCTCCTCACCATCGATCGCCGCTAAAAATCGCCGCGGAACCGCTTCGCCAGGGTTGGCCGCGCTGCCGCGGATCAAGAGATGGTCGTCTTCCCCCGTTCCATCGAGCATCGCCATCGCCAGGCGTGATTCGCGTTGCACCTGTTCGCCGAGACGGGAGCGCCGCGTGTGCCACTGTTCGATCAAGCGGCGGATCGGTTCCCCCTCGGCCGCCTGTCCGGCGCGTGCGACCGCCGCCGCGAGACGGCGAGCCCGCTCGGGAACCTGCCCCGCTGCGGGAAGGGCTCCTGCGAAGGGGCGGCCGTCGACGACGTGCAGCACTTCCAACGAGGCGTCTTCGGCCGGTGTGAATTCCAAATGGATGCGATGCCCTTGGTACCGTTGCAGCGGCAACGTGACCCATTGCAGCGGGTTCCCCGGCTTGGCCGGAATCGTCTGCACTGTCTGGCCGTGTAAGGGACCGGCGATCAAGCGATGGGAATCGACGCAAGCGACCACAAATCCGGCACCGCGGACCCGGCAGCCGATCGCCCCGTCCTCGACGGCGAAGGTAGGCGTCCGCAGGGTCCGACCGCTTCGCGGCAGCGAAGCCAGGCGGCCGCGGCGGTTCATCGTGCCACCCGTGGTCGAGACGAGCCCTTTCCACAAGGGATCGCTTTTCGCCGCCGCGTACTCGGCCACCGTCAACGTGGGGCCTGCTTTGTCCTCACGCAGCTGCAGATCGCCCGCCTGTTGAGGGCGGGAACCGAAGAGATAGCCATCTTGCCGCCAGCCGTTTGGCGGCAGGTCGGCGTAGTCGACCACCACGCGGGGTGGGGCGGCAGTGGGGATTGCTGGGGAGGCGGGATCGGGTTCGGCGGCGGATGGGACCACAGCGGGTTCCAAGAGCCCCGACGTTTCCAAGGCTTCCTCGATCCGACGACGGTACTCGCGGTCCAAGGTGTGCAGTTGCTCGGCGACTTTCCCATTCTGTTCGATGGTGTCGAAGCGGACCTGCCGGTAGTCGCTGCTTTGCAGGAAGCCCGAGAGGGCGTAGTAATCGGCCGCCCCGATCGCATCGAATTTGTGATCGTGGCACCGTGCGCAGGCGACCGTCACGCCGAGGAAGGTTTTCGACAGCACGTCGATCATGTTGTCGAACCGGTCGGTTTCGTCTTTGCGAATATCGACCGGGGAATGGACCCATTCCCCCAGGAACCAGAATCCCGTCCCCAGGATCGATTCATTGAACCCCTCCTCGGGATGCAAACGAGGCGCTTCCAGCAAATCGCCGGCGAGGTGTTCGCGGATCCATTGGTCATAGGGGACGTCGGCATTCAACCCGCGGATCACGTAATCGCGATATTGGTACGCGTTGTGGGCGTCGTTATCGAATTCGTGCCCGCGCGATTCCGCGTATCGCACCAGGTCCAGCCAGTGCCGTCCCCAGCGTTCGCCAAAATGCGGTGATTGCAGCAACTCGTCGACCAGCCGCTCGTAGGCGTCTTCACCCGGATCCCGCAGGAACCGCCGGACTTGTTCCGGGGTGGGAGGAAGTCCGGTCAGATCGAACGACAAACGCCGGATCAACGTCAAGCGATCGGCCGGAGGAGCCGGCTGCAGGCCGGCCGCTTCCAACCGGGAGAGGACGAAGGGGTCGATTTCGTTGGCGATCCAGGCGGGGGTCTCGCAGCCCGGGAGGGCTGGGTCGGCGATCGGCTGCCAGGCCCAGTGAGCCGCCCGCCGCGCCTCCAGATCGAACGTTTCGCCAGCCGCCGAATCGGCCGCGACGGGAGCCGGTTCGGCGGGCCAAGGAGCGCCCATCTCGACCCACCGGACAACCTTTGCGATCGCTTCGTCGGGAAGTTTCCCGCGGGGGGGCATCTCGTACGATTCGTACCGGATCGCTTCGATCAGGAGGCTTTCTGCGGGCTCGTGCGGAACCATCGCCGCCCCGGAATCGCCTCCGCTGATCAGGGCCGCCCGGCCGTCGAGCGTCAGTCCCGCTTTGTGGGTCCCCTCCCGTTCGCTGTGGCATTGATAGCAATGCTCGGCAAAGAGGGGACGAATCTCGCGTTCAAAAAATTCGAGCGGCTCGGCGGCCGGCGGTTCGGCCCCCGCTGCCCGCGGCGTTCCCAGCCAGCAGCCCGTGACGATTGCGGCGATCGCCAGCAGAGGGCGCACGCACGGCTTTCCGGAGAGGCACGGTTTTCCAGAGAGGCACTCGGTTGGCAGGAGGGGGAGCAAGCCCATGGAGCGGTCCGCGAGGGAGGGAGGCGAAACAGAAGGTGGGGTTCATGCAGTTTAACAGCTGCAAAACGTCGAGTCATCGTGGAATGCTTCCCGCGATCGTCTGGGGGGCCCGCTGGAGGGGGTAAACGATCTGCTTGCCAAGCGAAGCTGATCGGCGGCGAATGCTTCCCAGGGTGCCGAAGAATGGGTACAACGCTTGCAGGCCTCAGCGACGGCCAGCCGGTTTCGGCCGCTCCCGCAATTGTCCGATCTGTTTCCTCGATTCTGCATGGCGACCGTGAGTTCATCATCTTCCTTCCCTGCTGACGCTTCGTTCCAGCCGGCGCCGACCCATTCGGTGCTGCTGGGGTATCTCTTTTGGATTTTTGGTTTCACGGGATCGCACCGGTTCTATTACGGCAGGCCGATCAGCGGGGTGATCTGGTTTCTTACCGGCGGGTTATTGTTGATCGGTTGGATCGTCGACCTCTTTCTGATCCCCTCGATGTGCGAAGCGGCCGAGCGTCGATATCCCCCTGGCCGCACCGATTACGGGATCGCCTGGTTGCTCCTGTTTTTCCTCGGGCTGTTTGGCGTCCACCGCTTTTACCTCAATAAGGTGCTGACCGGCATCCTCTATCTGCTGACCGGCGGACTGTTCGGGATCGGGGTGATCTATGATATCTTGACGCTGAACGAGCAAGTGGCCGAGCAGAACGGCCTGTACCGCACGCATTGAACGGGTGCTACTGGGAGGACCCTTCTTGGGGAGGGGGCGGAGAAGGGCCTCCACGTTTCCGGGGTCCTCCAGCTAGCCTGGGCCCGTCGGTCCCCGGTCACTTGCCTTCGATCTGGATCTGAAGGCGGCGATGGCGTCGGTCATAGCCGACGATGACCCCTTCCCCTTGCCAGCGGTCGCCGGCCAGGTGTTCGAACTCGTCGGCCAGATGCCCGGGGATATAAAGCGTCAGCGGCATCGGGGGATCCTCGTAATGGGCCCAGACGACATAGCCGTCGTGGTAAGCGAGCGGGTCGTCGCTGCCGTAGAGGAGCCGCCGTTCGACGATCGTTTCGACAGCCAGCGGGATCCCTTCCATCGCTTCGACCAGCGGGTCGATCTGCGCGCTGTTTTCCCGCGCGTCCCAGAAATGTTGCATCGTTTCGGCAAAGGTGATCGGGGAGGCAGCGGTCTCCGGCGAGCCATCCCGGAGCGGCTCGCCGGCAAGGGGAATCGCGGCGGGTGCCCGTCCCCGCGGCGTCGTGGCGGCGCCGGATGCGGCCGCTTCCTCTGGAACGCTTGTCGTGGGGGGGACGACCTGAAACCGTTCGGTCTGCTTCCAGTCGGGCCAGCGAGGGATATCGATCCGCAGGGTCGCCGACCAGATCAGATCGTTGTCAGAAAGATCGAGCGAGTAGATCGGGCGGGACGGCAGGTCGAAGCGGAGGGGGAACCGCGATTGACGTCCGCCCCGGATCGTGTCGGTCGCCAGCACCGGTTCGGTATGTTCGAAGATCATGTGTTTGTGCGTGGTCCGGTTGCTACCGGAACCCGATACGCAGACCTCTTGGGCGGTGATGGTCCAGTGGATTCCCCGGATGGCGACATCGCCGGAGGGCTGCACGGTGAGCATCCCTTGCAGGCAATCGCCCGGCACGAGAGGGGCTTCAGGCAATTCGTACTCAACGCTTCCCAGGCGGTATTTGGGAAGCCAGACGAAGAAGAGTCCCCAGCCGGCCGCGGCAAGCCCCAGCAGGCCGACGATCGCGGCGAAGAAGAGATTCATCATCAGCAGACCGCCGCCGACGGCGACCGCCATCAAGATCACGATCAAGGTGACCGCTCCGACGCAGCCGCCGACGTTCGTGGTCGGCTTAGCGGGCGCAGCGGGTTTGCCGCTGGAAGCGAGCGGAAAGGCGGCTTTCGTTTTCGGATCAAAGGCCCAGGGAATGTCGGCCCGGGCTTCGATGTAATGGTCGACGTTCAGGTAATGCCCGTGGTAGGTCGGGGGCCAGTCGCCCGCCGTGAGGTCGAACGGGTAGTGATAGGTCTGTCCCGCTTGCCAGTCCCCTTGGAACAGCACTTTGCTTTCGGTTTCATCGGAGGTGACATTGCCGCGACCGTGGGTTTCCCACAGGCTCCGTACCGACAACCCGTCGCAGCGAACATCGCTTTCGCAGCGCACGTGGACGACCCCCCGGACCGTCTCGCCGCCGTGGCGGAGACGTTCGGGGTCGTCGATTTCAACCGAGAGATCACAATTCGCCACCGGGGGCTCCTGCGCGCTTTTGAAACTGGTGATAAAGATAATGTTCGGTCGCCCGGATGTTGCTGCCAAACCACAACTGGAGACGCGCCGCTTCGGCCAGTGTGATCGAGGGGAGCGGGCCGTCGCGCAACCGCGCTTGTTCGATCCGGCGGTTTAGGATCGCCGCCAGCGTCTCGGGAGGTGGCGGCTGATCGAGATCGAAGGTTTCGACCGTGTAGCCGGCACGGCGCAACGGCCGCCGGCAATCGCGGTGCGTTCCCAGCACCACCGGCCGCCCCTGGCGCAGCAACCGCCGGCGGCGAAGCCAGGGCAAGCGTTGGGCTTCGTCGATCAGCAAGATGCCGTCGGCGGGCAACGGCGGGCAGGGGCCGCGCGGCGGCAAATAGCAATAGTGCGAGGAGGCCCCGTGCGGGGCGCGCGCCAGCAGGTGCGCGAGCGCCAGCAGGTGCGTCGACTTCCCGCGCCCGCAGGCGCCCACAAACTGGAGGGCGTGGCGATCGTGTTGGAGCCAGCCGAGCCAGCGGGCGGCATCGAGCTGGGCCATCGCGATCCGGTCCTCGCACCGCCATTCACCGAACGGATTTACACGCAGGTTCAGGTGGGCCATCGGCAGCCAGCCGCCTCCGGCAACCGGGCCGCCGACCGGCAGGGCGTTCGTGTGCGAAGCAACCACGCGTTCTCCCGATTCAGCCGAGTTGGTGCCGCAAGGCAGCCAGCATCTGTTCGGCGGCCCGCCTTAGCCGGGTCAGTCGTGCCTGGCATTCGGCCAGCTCTCCCTGCTCGGCTTGATGTTCGATCTCGGCGCACAGCTCGCGGGTTGTTTGTCCTGCGAACAGGTCGGCAGTCCCTTTCAGCGTGTGGGCCGCCCGTCGCACCGTTTGCGCGTCGCGTTGGGCACACGCTTGTTCGATCTGGGCGAGTAGTTCCGGGCATTCGCTGTAGAACGATTCGGCGAGTTGCC
>CAYNVI010000186.1:0-3084 GCA_964400585.1 uncultured Pirellulaceae bacterium
TGGCGTTCCCGCCGGTCCGCAAGTTTTGGGCGTCCCAATCGAAGCCCCCGGAACGATAGGCGACGTTGCCCAAGAGAACCGTTTCCGCGAGCGGACCGGAATAATCGAAATAACAGGTCGCGTCCTCGTCACCCTTGCAGGCGGCGATCCACTCGTTGTGGAATCCCGGCGAATCCGCAATGAACGGTTCGGGGGCTTCGAAATCGGCAAATTTCTCTGCCGGCAGCAAGGTGCGTCGGCCAAACCCGCAGAGGAGCATCCCTTTGTCCCCGATGAACAGGGTGTTGTTGCCTTTCCCGGAGAGTCCCTTTTCCTTCAGGATCTCGGGGGTGCCGTGCGACCAGTGCAGTTGCACGGGCCCGCGATCCCCCTCGGCGGCAAACTGATAGGTAACCTGCATCGCCTTGGGCGTCCGCTCGGGATCGACTTCGGGCCCCGAAGCGTCGACGCGTTCTGGATACTTCAGTCCGAGCGACCAATAGGGGATGTCCAGGATGTGGCATCCCCAGTTCCCGGTTTCGCCCGTTCCGTAGTCCCACCAGAAGCGCCAGCCGTAGGGACAGAAGGAAGGATGGTAGGGACGGTACTCGGCAGGGCCGACCCAGAGGTCGTAATCGAGTCCCGCGGGGACCGGTGGCTGTTCGCTCGGCACACTGGGCATCCCCCGGCTTCCGCCCACCCAGCTATACACCTCGCGGACCGAACCGATCGCGCCGCTCTGCACGAGCTCGACGACGCGATGCATGTTGGTCATCGCATGACGTTGCGAACCGAGTTGCGTGGCCAGGTTGTTTTGCCGAGCATAGTCGGTCAACGTGCGCGTCTCCCAAACATTGTGGGCGAGCGGTTTTTCCAAGTAGACATGCAGTCCCAGCTGCATGGCGGCGTAGGCGGGATGGAAGTGCGAATGGTCGGGGGTGCTGATCACCACGGCATCGAGTTGTCCGCCGAGCTGGTCGAGCAGCTTGCGGTAGTCGGTGAACACCTGCGTCTTGGGAAACTTCTTCAGCGTTCCCGCGGCCCGCTTCTGGTCGACGTCCGCAAACGCGACCAGATTCTGGCTGCGCACGCCATTGACGTTCGCCGCCCCGCGGCCTCCCACCCCGATGCAGGCGATATTCAGCTTCTCATTGGGGCTGTCGGCCGCCCGCAAATTGGGGGAACTGACTCCGTGGTAAAAAGCGACCGCGCCCGCCGCAGTACTTTGGATTGCCGCTCGACGGGAAAGACGCACTGCCATGATTTGAGCTCTTCGGTTGGGGGCGGAACAAGCATCCTCTGTCAGGAAAACCAGCACCCCATCATAACAGGAAGCGAAACCAAGATCAGTCCGTCTCCCCGCGGGCTGCTACGGGGCCGGTGCGACGTTCCACTTCGTCCAGGTAGCGGTCCACGGCAAACTTACGGTGCAGACCCGCCGCCGACATGTAGCGAATCTTCCCGTAGACAGGTCGCTCCTGATGGGGGCGATCATGCAGACCGAACAGCCAACCGACGTTGGCAAAGGAATTCGCATCCCGCCCGTCGAGGAAGTATTTGTTGTTGAGCATCAAGGCGGTCCGGTAGGCATGCTCGGGCGTGTTCGTCCATTCCAAAATCTTTTTCCCCCAGTACATCCGCAGATGATTGTGGAGGTAGCCGCTGCTGCGCATCTCCTGCATCGCCGCGTTCCACACCGGATCGTGCGTCTGCCCGGCTTCGAGCTCGGATGCCGCGTAGACATATTCCCTGGGATCATCCCGGTGGGCGGCCAAGGTTTCTTGGCACCAGTCGGGCAGCGAGGAGAACTGGTCGTAATCGTCTGTGTAAAAGACAAAGTTCTGCGCTAATTCGCGGCGCACCAGCAGTTCTTCCAAATAAGCGGCGCGGTCGTCTTTGCCAGCCGAAGCAGCTCCTTCGATCTCCAAAGCGATCACTCGAGGCGAGACTTGACCAAAATGCAGGTAGGGACTCATCTGCGAAACCTGCGGTGCATCGGGACGTGCCGACGCTTGGTCGTAGCCTGTGAGTTCTTCGTCGATGAAGCGTCGCAAACGGCGGCGCGCCGCGACCGTGCCGGCGGTCCACGTCTCGACCGGCGGAACCGTGTCATCGATCGATAGCTTTTCCAACAGCACGTCCAGCCGTCTCAAAGATTCGCCCGCCAGCGGGAACTCGAGCGACGGTTGTTCCAGCGGCGTCGTCCTGAGGGCGTGGAGGAACGTGGCCCGGCGGTCATTGATTTTGGACCGGATGGTGCGCGCAGCATACTCGCGTTTTTCCGAGGCGACCCGCAGCGGGACCACGCTGTCGCCTTCCACCTGCCAGCAGGTTCCCGGCACGGCGCGGGCGACTTGGCTGCGCCAGGCCCGCTGATGCCGCAGCGGACCAAAGTCACAGATGACCTCCCCGGCGTCGCGGCCCAGGGCCGTCGCCACCTCCGCGGGATCCCCGATCCGCAACAGGAACCGGATCCCACGCCGCTGCAAGGCGGACTCGACGCCCTGCAATCCTTCCAACATGAACTGGAAGTGACGCCGATTGGCAGCGGGATAATCCGCGGTCAGGCCGAAGCCCACCACCAATGGCTGGCCGACTGCATTGGCCCGTTGGATGGCGAACTCGAGCGCCGGATTGCCTTCGGCGCGCTGCGATTGCTGCATCCAGTACAGCAGGTACCTACCGCTCGCCGTCTCTTGATCGTTTAACCGCGTCACCCGCTCGTCGGGGACCCACTTGGAAGCCATCAATCGCCCTGCTGCGGATCGTCAGCGGCATCTTCCCCTTCCTCACCCGCGAAGGTCTCCTCTTCTGCCGCCGGGGCGATCGGCTTGGGCTCTCCCGGAAACGGGGGGAGGGGGGGATGTTTGACCCCTTTGATATCGCCCGGGTGTTCGACGTAGATTTTCGCGCCGCAGTGCGGGCAAGCCGGCGCCCGCGCATCGACTGGTTGCCCACAACCGGGGCAGGCATCACTTTTTAAGGACATGGCGTATGCTTTCCTCAAATCAATTTAAAAAAGAACCTCAGCCCCCCGCAAGAATAGACCGCGCAAGAATAGACCGCCGGGCCAACCTTTTTCCGAAGTGGTCTCAAAGGCGACAA
>CAYNVI010000186.1:3184-8664 GCA_964400585.1 uncultured Pirellulaceae bacterium
CGCAAGAATAGACCGCCGGGCCAACCTTTTTCCGAAGTGGTCTCAAAGGCGACAAATGGTTTCAAAGGCGACCGCCGCAAAGACTATGCCGCAATTCCTTCGTTACACTAGGTCGCATGAACACCCCCGCTCGACCAGCCGCTGCGATTGCCGCCGCTGCCCCCGCCAGCGCCCCGTCCGCGGCAGAACCGAGCGGTGACCGGCGACCGCCGATCGAGATTGGGATCGTGTTGGCAGGCCGCTTTGATGACATCGATCAGCCGGCGATCGGCCAGGCGATCACGGCCCTGCAAAGTGAGCTGACCGCGGAATTCCCCTCTTTCGAGTGGCGAATCCGTCGGCTTCGCCGCCTCGAAGGGAACGAACAAACCTGGCAGGAGCCGAGTTGGTTATTGCAATCGGCGGCGGAGGATCGCGAACGGCACCATTGGGACTTTGTCCTGGCGATCACGGCGGCCGAATTGAGCGGGCATTATCAACCTTACTGCTTCGCCGCTTTGAGCCGTCCGCTCGACGCAGCCGTCATTTCGACGGCCTTGATCGATCCGATCACCTCCGATGCTGAAGCCGACCGAGCGTCGCGGCAAACCGCGATCACCCGCCGCTTGAAGACGCTGATGCTCCACTCGATCGCCCACCTGGCGGGCCTGCACAGCCGCCATGATCCCGCCAGCTTGATGTACCATCCGGAGAAGGCGTCCCAGCTGGACGCGATGCAGGAGATCAGCGAAGAGGAACGAGCGGAACTGCGACACACCCTGCAGCTCGTCGCCGACGTCCGCCTGGAGGAATCCCCGCGGGCCACCCGCTGGCGCTGCTGGTTCTTCCTGAAAGCGAGTTGGATCAACCGGCAAGAGATCCTCGACGCGATCTGGGCGGCGCGACCTTGGCAATTCCCGAGACGTCTCAGCCGCTTGACGACCGCCGCCGTCTCCTCGGTCGCCATCCTGTTGCTGACGGCCGAAGCCTGGGACTTGGGGCTTGATCAACCTTGGCCGCGGCTGGGGGGGCTCGCCTTGTTCACCAACCTGGCGACGACCGCCTTTGTGACGATGCGGCAACAGTTGTTGGTGCGACGCAACCGACGCCATTCCGAACAGACGGTGGTGACCTCGGCCTCCTCTTTCCTCATTGTCGCGGCCGGGATGCTGACCACGTGGCTCAGCATGTTCGCACTGGCGATGCTGATCAGTCACTCGCTTTTCGATGGCGAGACGATCCGCGGCTGGGCGGCCCATGCCGCCATAGAAAATCCGCAGGCCCAGCTGATGCTGAGCCTGCGGATGAGTTGTTTCGCCGCGTCGCTGGCGATTTTGATCGGCTCACTGGGCGCCAGCTTTGAATCGCAATCGTACTTTCGACACGTGATCCTGGTGGACGAAGAGCTGTAAGCGAACAGAGCCGGCCTTACTTCGAGTAGGCACTCAGGAACAGCTCGGCCCGCTGCTGCAGACGGGGGTCGGCTTCTTCGCCTTCCGCCTGCTCGACCGCCTTGGCCAGTTTCTTCTGTTCTTCTTCGAAAGCAGTGAGCGCGTCCGCGATCCGTTTCGCGTCGGCAGCGGCCGCCTCATGAGCGGCCTGGGAGGTAGCTAGCTTCGCTTCGGCTTCTTGCTGCTGCTTCTTGATTTCGGCAATCGCCTTGTCGGCGGCGGCGAGCGGGGCCTCGGTTGCCTCCGCCGCGCTCCGCTTTTGCATTTCGATCCGAGCCTGTTCGGCGACCTGGTTGCGACCCGCGACGAGTTGCCGGCGTTTTTCGGCCAACCCCGTCAACTGGGCAGCCAGCGTCTTTTCCGCCTCGGCGACCTTCGCTTCGACGCTCGCATCCGCCTGCAATTTGTCGCGGACGGCTGCCACGGCTTGCTGCTGTTGCGTGGTCGCCTGAGCGGCCTGATCCCGCGCGGCCGTCAATTGCTTGACTTCGGCTGCCGCCTGCTGTTTGGCCGCGGCCGCTTGCTCGGCTTGGGCAAGCTGGGTCTTGCGTTCGGTCATCAGCGTCTCTTTTTGCATAGCGGCGTTGGCCAATTTTTCCGCCAACACGGAAACGGCCGCTTGATCGCGTTGCCTCACCTTGGCGGCTTCCGCGACTTTCGCTTCGGCTGCCTTCAACTGTTCCTGCAATTTCGGCGGGTTGGCAGAGAGTTCCGCGGCCTGTTTCGGGTCCTCGCTGTTCCAGGCAATCACTTTTCCAGTCCAGTCACCGCCGATCACCTGTTTCCCGTCGTGCGAGATCGCGACTTCCAGCACTTGCTCGGACATCGCGGGGAACGTCTTGATTTCTTTCCCGCTGGGATCCCAAAGCTTCACCCGCCGGTCCATTCCGCAGGTCACCAGTCGTCCCTCGTGATCGAAGGCGACCGAGGCGACGCCCCCGCCATGGGCCGAGATGCTTTTGATCGCTTTGCCCTGGACCATGTCCCAAAGTTTGACCGTGCCATCTTCGCTGGCGCTGGCCAGCACGTTGGAATCATCCCGCCAGGCGATCGAGCGGATCGGCCCTCGATGATCGGCCAGGCTGAGGTACAGTCGGCCGGTTTGCGCTTCCCAGACAAAGAGCCCTGCGGAGCGGTCGGCCGAAGCGACGAGCACGCCGTCGGGGCTGAACGCCACGTCATAGATCCAATCCGTATGCTTTTTGATGTCGAACAACAGTTCGCCGTCGCTGACATCGTAAATCCGCAACATCCGCTGAGGACCGCCCAGGGCGACGCGACTCATCGTGTCATTCACGTCGGCGCCGAAGACCGTGTCGAGTTCGTCGCCGACGACCGCCAACCGATCGCCCGTTTTGACGTCGTAGATCGCCGCGATCCCCAGCACCGAATGCTCGCCGCCTCCGGCGATCAAGTAGGCACCATCACGGCTGAACCGCAGCGACTGCGGAACGCCTTCGGGAAACGGGATCACGCCCGCCAGCTCGGCCGTCTCGGTGTTGTACAGCAAAATCTGGCGCAGCCCGCCGATCGCGACCAGCGGTGCCCACGGGCTGGCTGTCATGGAGGGGATCGCGGAGGGACGAATGCCCACCGAAACCGGCTGCCTGGGAACCGATTCGGGCATCGCGGCCGGCCCCTCCGGCTTGCCCCCCGAAGCGCCCGAAAAGGCCAACGCGGTGGTCTTCTTCTTCTTGACTTTCGAACCCGAATTCTCCAGCAGACCGCCATTGATCCAGGCTTCGATCACCGCCAGCTTGGCGTCGGCGATCTTGTCTTGGTTGGGCGGCATGATCGGCGTGTCGTCATGCGTCACCAGCTGGAAGAGGCGACTGCCGATCGCGTCCCCTTCGTAGACGATTTCGCCACTCCCGCCTCCGGTCATCAACCCTGCATAGGTATCCAGCGCCAACCCTCCCTTGGCGTCACTCTGGTTGTGACAGGTCAAGCAGTGCTCGCGGAAAATCGGCTTGACGTGCTCTTCGAAGGTCACCTTCTCGACCTTCTTTTCCGCATCCTCCGGCTCGGTCTTTTCCGCCGCAACAGGGAGGGCGAACAGCAGGGCGGCGAAGAGGATTTTCGACCAGGAAAGCAGATGGCTCGGCATAAGACAGCTACACAACTTCAAGGAAAGGGAGGATACGCAGGTCGCAGGCGTTCACGAACCGCAAACGCCCGAGGGGTTCCCGGTAGCAGGCGACGCCGCCGCGTTGAGCCTCTGGCAAACAGGCAGAGACCGCCGCGGAGCGGCACCCGTGGTTCCCTCGCCCGCTTGCGGGGGAGGGTTTTCAAAGTCAGGGCTCATCACTTTGTTGACGGAGCCTATTTTTTGACGGAGCCTAGTGGTTGAAGACGAATTCACGACTGTTGAGGATCGCCCAGAAGACATCCTCCACCCCTTGTTCGGGCGAGGTCGCCGCATCCACCGTCGCCATCAGGTCTTTCGTCTCCTTGTCGGTTGGCTTCCGCGATAAGCAACGAACGAAGAGCCGTTCGATCGCTTGCTCCGGCTTCAGCCCATCTTCCTTCAGCCAATTTTGGACCACTTTGCCTCGTTCGATCTTCTGCGACACCGTGCTGCCGTTCAGCAGATGCAACGCTTGGGACAGCGAGGGGTCGGAGGTCGCCTCGCATTCGCAGACCGTTTCCCGCGGGGAACGTCCGAACGAGGTCAGGAAATAATTCGTCGTCCCCCCATCGGCGATCTGGACCGCCCGCGCTCCCAGCGGCAGCCCCCGGAATTTATCCGGCGATTCGGTGACCTGCACGATACTATCGAGCAGGCTCTCGGCCGGAATCCGGCGGACCGTCGCGTGGGCGAAGTTCCGCGTGTCCGAAGCGTTCGAATCGTTAGGAACCACGCTGCGTTGGTAGGCTTCGCTGGCGCAGATATCGCGCACCAGTTGCCGGAAGTCGAATTTGTATTCCACCAATTTCTCACCCAGCTGGTCGAACAACTCGGGGTTGCTGGGCGGGTTACTGATCCGGATGTCGTCGACCGGATCGATGATCCCCACGCCCATGAAGTGCTTCCAAACGCGGTTGGCGATCGACTTGGCGAAGTAAGGATTCTCGCGAGAGGTCAGCCACTCGGCCAACACGGCTCGTCGATCCTTCCCTTTCGTCTCAGCCGGACCACCGCCGAGGAAAGTGGGGGTCATCACCTGGTTGGTCACCGGATTCCGGACCTCGCCACCACCGTCGTTGTAGACGATCCGTTCGCGATAATCCTCCGCTTGCTTCCGACCGATCTGGCTGAAGAAGGCGGCAAACCCATAGTAATCGTCCATCGTCCAGCGGTCGAACGGATGGTTATGGCATTGGGCGCACTGCGTACGAATTCCCATGAAGACCTGGGCCACATTTTCGGCAGTCTTCAGCGTATCCCGTTCGATCTCGTAGAAGTTCGTCTCCGGGGCGCTGAACGTGCCGCCTTCGGCGGTCAACAATTCCCGCACCATCTGATCGATCGGAACATTGCGGGCAAACTTATCGGTCAGCCAGTTGGCATACAGGAACGCCGACTTGTAGCTGACCTGGTTGCTGCTTTTGATCATCAACAACTGCGCGAACTTCATCGCCCAGATCTCGCTGAATTCCTTCCGGTCGAGCAGACGGTTGACGAGTGCTTCGCGACGATCGGGACCGCTATCGGCCATGAACCGCTGGTAGTCCTCCTCGGTCGGCAGCAAGCCGGTGATATCGATGGTTGCCCGCCGCAGGAATTCCTCATCGGAGCAACGCTCGCTGGGGAGGATCCGCAGTTGTTGCAACTTCTTACCGACCAGCTGGTCGATGTAATTGCCCGTGATTTTCGGGGCGGTGTAATTGAGTTCCCGCGGCAACACCAACACCTGGCTGCCGACGGTCGATGTATCGAAGCGAGCCATAATGAACGCTTCCCCCCGCGCGGCGACCGAGACCTTTCCGTACGGATCGACCTCCGCGGAGGTCGAGTTATTCGTGGTGAAGGCCGCCAAGCGGGTGACATCCCGCGTCGTCCCATCGGCATAGGTCGCCACCGCCACGAATTGCTGCGTCGAACCGTCT
>CAYNVI010000187.1:0-8636 GCA_964400585.1 uncultured Pirellulaceae bacterium
GGCGAGACCGGCGCGGCCACGAGCACCACGGGGGGCACCTGCTGGATCGCCTTGCCCACCAAGCGGGCCGCGCGCCGCGTGACCTGCCGGTCGCCCGGGCCGGCCGCCGCGACCAGCTGGAGCAGCCGCGAAAGGCGGGCATACCAGGCAGCGGCGACGATCAGGCTGCCCAGCCCCCAGATCAGCAACAGGTAGGCGGACAGCAGACGCCCTCCCCATCCCCACCACTCGGTCGGCGCCTCGGACGCGCCGACTCGCCACGAAGCTTGGGAAAAGAGCCCGGCGTAGGCCCGCCAGGAGGAACGAACCGCCTCGACCGGCGAGGAGCGAAAACGGACCGTCTCGCCGCGCCGCAACGTCGACATCCGTTCGATCGTCGGGCGGGAATAGATCATGATCCCCGGCCAGGGTGCCTGATCGGCCGGCACCGTCTGGGCGACCGGCAAGGCGGCCGCCACGGTGGGCCAGCGGGCTGCATCGACCACCACCGCGACCGGCAACAGCGGCGGGGTCAGCAGCTTGATTAACAACAGCACCCAGATCGCGTGGGCCACCGCCGGGCGTCGCCCCCACCGGCCCCAGTACCAGGCGAATCCCGCTAGCGGCAGAAGGAGGCTGGCGTCTGCCAGCAAGCCGGAAAGGAGCGTTTCCATGGAGGGCAACTTCATTCCTCCGCAGAATCCGGGGAGGTCCCTGCCGCGGACGGACCGCCGCCGAGTTCATCGAGCAAGCGGCGGAGGTGCTGGCGCTCCTGGCGGTCCAGCCGTTCGCCGCTGACCAGATGGGTCAGCAACGGACCGAGCGAACCGCCGCACAGTTGGTCGGCGGTCGATTGCAGACGGCGCTGGATCAGATCCTGCCGAGCGATCGCGGCCTGGAACTGATGCGGCCAGGTCTGCCGATTCCGGGCCACCGCCCCTTTCCGCTCCAGACGCCCCAGCAACTTCTGCACGGTCGCCAGATCGGAAGCGGCCGCGCCGCCATAGAGACACTCGGCCAGCTCCCGCACCGTGGCGGGCGCCCGCATCCAGAGTTGCTCGAGCACGGCCAATTCGGCGTCGGTGATGTCTTGGGCTTTGGGAGGCATGATCGCCGGGACGGGCCAGGAGACAAACGGGTCGGTGAAGCAAAGCCGGGAACAAATCGCGGGTTCCAGCGAAGTTCACTTTACCGCAATTGGGTCGCTTCGTGGAGCAACTGCCAATAGCGAAGCTCCCCAAAAGGCCGGGGGATCAGGGCGGTCCGTTCGGCCGCCGGCAAACGATGATCCAGGACGTGGTAGAGATCGCGGAGCATCGATTCGCTATCCCCGTAGTAGCTGTGGCCAAGCAGGCTGAGGTCGATGCCCGAAACATCGATCGTTTCGACGCCGGGGACGACCACGATCGCCGCCCCACTCTCGCCGGCCCGCGGGTAACCATGGACCGCTTTGGAAGCCCGCAGCGCTTGATCGTCGGATGACGCATACAGCGTCACCTGATCGGCCAGTTCGACCAAAGCGGGAGCCAAATCGCGGCGGAACAGGTCGGCATCGACATCGGGCGCCGCCAAGACCACGCGATCGAAGGGGGCAGCCGCCTGCGAGGCTTCGGCTTGCCGTTCGTACCACATCTGCTGCAAGGCGGCCGTCATCGCCCGGTTGCCCATGCTGTGGGCGACCACATTGATCGCATCGGCGCCGCTCTCTTCGACGAGTTCACGGAGGAATCGCTTCAGGTGCGAGGCACTCCAAGCGACGTTGTTCTCATCGATCGGATAGCCGACCAAAGTTCCTTGACTGGGCCAGCTGTAACAGACGGGGACGCCCTGGAAGGGAAGATCGACCGAGATCTGGGCAGTACGCCGGACGGCCGCTTCGAACCCGACGTTGAAGCCGTGGATGAAGACCAACAGGTCGCGTTCGGGCGACGCCGCCAGCGTGC
Source organism: uncultured Pirellulaceae bacterium (assembly GCA_964400585.1). Taxonomy (GTDB): domain Bacteria; phylum Planctomycetota; class Planctomycetia; order Pirellulales; family Pirellulaceae; genus CAYNVI01. Next base: position 1,923 of record CAYNVI010000187.1, read on the forward strand.
TGGCCAAGGCAGCTTGAAACGGGGCCTCGCTCAACTCGACGACCGACGTCAGCACGACATGTTCCTGCTGGTCTTCGTGAAATTCGAAACGCAGCAGACTGGGACGTTCGACGGCCCCCCGGCGATGCTTGTCGGGCACCGTCACCTCGCAGACCCCCCGGACCAGGCTGCCCCGTTCCCCGGTGTAGGTCACCCCGTGTTTTTCGATCGAAGCGGCCCCGGTAGTGAGGACGCCGAGGGCGAGCAGAGCGGTCAGCCCGCTGGCGGCGAGGGCGATCCCCGCGGTGCCGCGGGCCCCCCGCACCAGGCAGATCGTGGCGACCCCGGCGAACAGCAAGCAGGCCCCGCCGAGGAGCACGAAGAGCGGCTTATTGCCGGCGACATCGTAAGCCGACAAGGGCAAAGCATCCTGCGCGCGGTCGGTCGCATAGAAGACCTGGACGGTGGCGAAGCCCTGGCTCGGGTCGTGAGCCGCACCCGCCGGAAGCTGTCGGAGATGCTGGGGGAGCGGGGCGGCCGGCGCGAGCGACGAGGACTCCAGCGCTGAGGAATCCAGCGACGAGGATTCGGGCGGCGAGGGGGCCTGCTGGATCTGCGGGGCGGAGGTGATCTCCGCCGGCGCCATCCGCTCCGGCGACAACAATTCCCGCGACGACAAGTCCGGCGACAACTCACGCGGCGACAAGTTCTGCGGCGGTAAGGTGGGAGACCCGGTGGGCCCGGTCGGCGAATCCGCCGGGGCCCGATCGGTTTCCACCGCGCTCGCCTGCGGGCTTTGTGGTTCCGGCTGCGCGGCTGGGGATTCCGTTTCCGAACCCTGCGATGGGGGCGGCGATTCCGTCCCGGCCTCTCCGGAACAGCCGGCTTGCGCCACCACCAGGAGGCCGACCACCACGATGCGGAACCCCATCCCGAACCACGGATCAAGCGAGCGGGCCATGGGCTGTTCCCGGGGAAGGCGAAAAAAGCGGCCGACGGAACCGCCGATGTTCCGCGTGGTGCGCAGGGCGGCCGCGATGGCGAGCGGGCGAAGCTTCGTGTTTTAGTCGAAGTCGCCCGTCCAAGGCGAGGTCGATCCGATGCTTCCCCGCCGAGGAAATCCCGCTCGTTTCGCGGCCCTCGACAGATCGCCGCGGCGCCCGGCCCCGGCGTGCTTGTCCCGCCCAGGCTCCGCCGGGCCGGCGGAGCCCGCCAGGATCCGCTGCTCGCTGCAGGTCAGTGCCTCTCCGGAAACCCCCTCACCCTACCCCTCTCCCCCGCTGCGCGGGGCGAGAGGGAACGAAAGGAGCCGCTGCCCGGCCAATTGGCTGGTTTCCGGATAGGCTCTCACTCGTACCGCCACTTCATCAACCACGGATCATCCATCTCCTTTTGGTGGGCTTTCAGTTTCTGCTGGTACTCCTCGAGGACGTTCGCATAGGCGGGATCCTCGGCGAGATTATTCCCTTCGTGCGGGTCGACCTGCATGTCATACAGCTCGAAGGGCGGACGATGGACGTACTCGCCAACCGTCTTCAAACCGTACGGCGCGGTGGGCCCTTTTTCCCACTGGGCCTGCCAACTGGAGGCGGCCCAGAGGTCCGAGGCAAAGGGATAGGGGAGCCCGTGGGCGATGTTCCAGATCAGTTTGAAGCGTCCGTCCCGCACGACCCGCATCGGGTAGTACATCTGGATTTCGTGGAACGTATGCGAGGCAAAGATCGTCTCATGATGCGTCTTCGTCGGCGCGTCGAGCAGGTGCAACCAGGAGCGTCCGTGGTAGCTGCGGAACGGCTGGCCCCCGCGATTGGCCAAGGCCGCCTCGGGGCGTTTCTTCCAGAAGGCCCCCGGATCGAGGTAGTCCCGCGGGCCGTTTGTTTCGGGATCGAGTCCGCCGGCGAAATCGAGCAGCGAGGGGGTGATGTCGACGTGGCTGACCATCGCTTCGGTTTCGACGCCGCGGGCCGATGCGTAGGGATTCCGCACGACGAAGGGGACCTGCAATCCTCCTTCGTAGACGGTGGTCTTGCCACCGGCAAAGGCCATCCCGTGGTCGGAGGTAAAGACGATCATCGTCTTGTCATACAGCCCCTCTTCTTGGAGGATCTGGACGAGGCGACCGAGCCCTTGATCGATCCGCGCACACGACTGGTAATACTCCGCCAACTCGCTGCGGGTCTCGGGGGTATCGGGCAGGAACGGTGGGATCACGACTTCGTCCGGGTCGAAAAAGACTTCGTCCACCCCTTCATAGGATCCCCGTTCAGGCTTGTTCCCAAACAGGTTCGGCTTGAGCTTCAGGTCCGAAGTCTTGTCGACCCCGCCGCCGCGGTGCGGATCGGATGTGCCGAAATAGAGGAAGAAGGGACGATCGTCCTCGCCGTCGGCGATGAACGAACGGCACTGCTCGGCCATCGACACGGCGTTCCGCCCGTTGCCTCGCAGGTAGGTTTCATAGTGGTAGACGATCTCCGGGGCGACGTGGTACTTGCCGATCTGCGCGGTCCGATAACCCGCGCGTTGCATCACTCGCGGCAAGGCCAAACTGACGACGTTCTGGAAGGAGGCGAACTTGTGGTAACTGTGCTGGTGCCCGTATTGCCCGTTCTTGTGGTTATGCAGCCCCGACATCACCACCGAGCGACTGGCGCTGCAGGACGCGGTCGTCGCGAAGGCGTTGCGGAACAGGACTCCGTCGCTTGCCAGGGCATCGATCGCCGGGGTCACCGCCGCGGAATCGCCGTAGCAGCCGAGCGTGGGGCTTTCATCGTCGGTGATGAAGAAGATGACGTTCTTTTCGGCAGCCGGGGCGACCGAGGCGAAAAGGCAAAGGAGGGCCAGGGCTCCTCCTAGACGACAATGGCTCATCGGGATCCTCAAGCGGTAGGTGATCGTGGGGAAACCTCCCATTCTAGCCGGAGCCACCCGCGGCGGGACCACGCAGCGGGAAGCTGGGCTGAGGAAAATGTGCCAAGCTGGGCGAACAGCGGCCTTGGTGGTGGGTCGATATCCTGACGCCGAGCGAGCTTCGGCTTTGCCCCCTCACCCTATCCCTCTCCCCCAAAAAAGGCGGCGAAGACTGCGTGTCAAAATAGAACGCTCCGAGCGCCGCCTTTTGGGGGGAGAGGGGACCCAAAAAACAGCCTCTTCAAAGATTAGGAGTAACAATCAGCCCGTCGGCCCCCAGTTGGGTCACCGTCAAGCGGAGGGCGACGGGCGGTTTAAGCCTTGCGGACGCCCGCGCAGCGCAGCAGGAAGCTGAGCCCGATGAGGAGGACGAAGGAACTACCTCCCAGCAGGCCCAGTCCAGAGAGCCGGCGGGCGACCTGCTGATCTTTCCAGGCCTGCTGGAGGCGTCCTCGGAAAGCCTGATCGAAACGGAGCAGCGCCGCTGCTTCGAACATCTCGCCATCGCTCGTCTCCAACTGGCCTTCGTAACGACGCGGGCTGTTGGCGAGCGCCTCGGCGACCCATGCCTCCGGAATGGTGAATGAAGCCTCGGTCGGCGGGTCGGCGGCGCTGCCGAAGGACTCTTCCGCGAACTGGCCGATGGCGATTTCGACCTGCGTCCGCAGGCTTTCGCGGCAGCGTTGGCGATCGAGCGAGGGAACGGAGACAACGGGCCACAGCTGCTCGTCCGCCTCCATCCGAGGCGGTTGATCGATCCAGGCGGGGCGGTCCTCCGGGTAGGCGGGGAAGCGGAGCGGTGCGACGGAAAGCTCGGGCGGGTCCCCTTCCTCGGCCGGCCCAGCGACGGCGGTCGCTTCTCCATCGTCGCCCGCAGCAGTCACGCTCGGCAGCCCCCCCAAGGCGATCAAGCCTGCCCACAGGCAGGCGATCAGCAGGTCGCTGCGGCGCAGTCGCCGAGGCGTCGCGGGGGGAGGGGGTGGGGGTGGGGATGAAGTCGACATGGTCAAAGCCTCGATCACGAAGGGGGCGTTTAGGCGAGCGCGGCGGGAACCGTCGACGGTTCGCGGAGCGGTTCCCGGGGATTTTCCCAGGGAGCGGTCAACTGGACGATCAACGCCGTCCCCCCGGCGGCGAACATGCCCCAAGGCTGCGGGATCGGCAGCACCTGTTGGATGGCCCATTCCGCCACGACAACCACGGCGACCGACCAGAGACTGACCCGTCGGTGGCGGAGCGGATCGGTGTTCTTCCACCACCGCAAGCCGGCCAGCAAGATCGCCCCGTGGGCCATCATCGCTGGCAACAACGGCGCCCCGTCGCGGGCGTACAGGTTGCGGGCGAAGCTATTGTCATGGATCCCGATCGCCGCCATCGCTTGATCCATCGGCAGCATCAAAAACTGGGTCAATCCAAAAGTCACCGCCCCCAGGGCCGCCCCGCCGCCGAGCAAGACCAGCCGTCGCGACAGGCCCTCGCCTTCATCGCGTTCCCACAATTTGCCCAGCCCCAGCAGGCCGGCCGTCGCCAGTAGGATGCTGATCGCCATCAAGGCGAAGGGGGCCAGGGCGAGCGGGCCGACTTCGCGGTTACGGAGGGCCAGCAGGGCCACCAAACCGACCAGGGCAGCGGTCGTCAGGCCGGCACGGAGCCAGGAGCCGGTCAGCTCCGCCAACCGCACCAGCGAACCTTTGGCCGCCAATTCGGTGCGTTTCCGCTGCTGCCACTGGTAGCGACTGAGGGGCCGGGGGGCTTGCTGCCGAGCCAACGACTGGCGATGCGCTTCGGCGAAGGTTGGCTGCCGCTCGATCCCCCCCAGCATCTGACGGATCACATAGTAGGGCACGTAGGCGATCGCCACCACCGAGAGCAGCGGCAGCAGCCAGTGCGTGTTCAACACCAGCATCACAACCGCCACCACGGCCAGGATGAATCGCGTGCCGGGGGCCGATTCCAAACTGCGCCACCAACAGCCGAAATCGTGGCAGGAAGACCGGACGGCCCGCGCCAAGGGTTCTTGGCGAGGACCGTGATCTTGGTGTGGGCCGTGAGCGCGCGGGGGAGCGGGATCGGGCGGGGCGGCGGTCGCCACCGGTAACGACACCGGCGGCGCGGTGGTCGGCGGCGAGGACGCGGGCGAAGCAGGCTCGTCGGCTCCCCGGACCAACCGCGCCGTGATCAGCGGCGGCGTGCTCGCCGGCGGGCCTGCCTGCTGCTCCTGGGCCAGCCCGTAGGCATCGAAGTGGATGCCCAAGGGGGCGACCATCTCGGTCAGCGATCGCGGACGCCGCGCCGGATCCTTCTGCAGGGCAGCGGCGATCACCTGGTGATACGGCGCCGGCACGCCCTGCAGATCGGGTTGGGCCGTGAGATGCTTCATCACGATCTCGTGGCTGCTTTCCCCATCGAAGGGAACCCGGCCCGTCAAGAGTTCGCAGAGGATCACGCCGAGCGCGTAGATGTCGATTTCCCGTCCGTATTCGCCCCGCCCCACTTCGGGCGCCATGTAGTGGAACGTGCCGACACTTTCGGTGTGGCCTCCGCGACGACTGCTGGAGATGAATTTGCTCAACCCGTAATCGCCAATCTTGACGATGCCGGCGTCGTCGAAGAGGTTGCCGGGCTTCAAGTCGCGATGGACCAGGCCGCTGGCATGCAGATAATTCACTCCGGCAGCGAGCCCCCGGAACCATCGCCGCGCTTCGGGCTCGCCGAGCCCGCCGGCGTGTTGGTCGAGCCGGTCGCGAAGATTCGGCCCGGCGATGTACTCCATCACCACCCACGCCTGTCCTTCCGCATCGTGACAGACGTCGTGCAGGGAAACCAGATTGGGATGCTTGAGGTTTAAGCACTGCGAGACGCCGCGAAGCTCAACGTCAAAATTGCGTTGCACCCGCTTGAGCGCCACTTCCTTGCCGGCGTCGCTGACGGCGAAGTAAACCTCGCCGAATCCTCCCACCCCGACACCGCGTCGGATCGTATAGCGTGGTAACGGGGAAGCCCCGCTGGGATAGGTAAAGTGCATCGGCAGAACGGCAGCGGCAGACGAGGAGGAAGCTCCCTGCCCCGACGAAGCGGCAGGGGGCGACGGATCCGTTTCAGCAGCGAAGGCGTCGGTTGGCGACGCGAACGCCTCGGCCAAGGGAGCTTCTTTGCGAAGACGCCCCTCATGTAGTTTATCGGCTAAGGCAGCCATGACGGGGTTCCTTCTGTCACTTTCCACGAGAGTCGGTCCGAAAAACCTTGGCATCGTTCGCACCCGCCGAGGGCGCCAAAGGTTTCGAGATTCTGTCCCTTTTTCCCTAAAACAGGTGGATGTTTGGCGGCCTTGCCACCGCAGCGCACCAAAGGTCTTCCAGGTACTTTTCCTTTTTTTCCCTCGCTCAGGCACGTTCCAACGTCCAGGTCAGCCCCGCCACCTGTTGGCGAGCGCCGCTGGCGAAAGGGATGGCTGCGGCCGGGGCCTGCTCGCCCGCCGGCAGCCTTTTCTGGAACCAGCGATCGTCGCGCCGGAATAGAACCAGCGTCTGCTCGGCCGCCGCCGTCGACACATGACAATCGGCCGTCGGTCCTAACAACAACGTATCGGTCAGCAGCAGCACCGCGTCGGCATGGGGGCGAAAACGAAACGGGGGGGCGAGCGTCAGCCGCGCCGAACTGCTCAGCGGATGAGGGCAAGCGAACTCGAAGGAAACCCCCTCCCCCAAACAGAACCGATCGTGAGCACGCAGCGGCTGGGGACCGGAGGAGGGCGGCAGCCCGCCCCCGTCGGCCGCCATTTGCTCTTCGGTGGGAGCCCGCAGCAGCCGGTAATCCCGTCCCTGCCGG
>CAYNVI010000188.1:0-8597 GCA_964400585.1 uncultured Pirellulaceae bacterium
GACCCGCCAGGCTTGTCGCAGCAATGTCAATCTGGGGATCATCCTCTTGCTGGCCCCGCTTCGGCAAGCGGCCCGGCAGGTCCCAGCGATTCCCCGCCCAGGGATTCCCGGCCAAAGCCCCCCGCAGCGGCTCGCCAGCTTGCGGAAGTCGCTGATCCAGGTGCTGCGGACGGTGACCGCCGAGGATGGGGCGCTGGTCTTCCAGGCGATTCGCGAGGCCCAGCCTGGCGGCCTGGGCGAAGCCGACGCCATGGATGTGCGGACCACCACCGAGGTTGACCTGATCGCAGCGATGCGGGCCGCCGCCAAGCGGGACTTGATCGCTCGCCAGTATGCTGGTGACTTCGTCGAGCTGTTCGACCTGGTCATCCCCACGCTCGACGCAGCGTTGCAAACCGAGGGAGATTGGCTGGAGGCGATCCGCTGGGGGCAGCTGGCCTTGTTGGCCCGCTTGCCCGATACCCTGATCCTGCGGAAAGGAGGGACCGCCGCCGCGGAAGAAACGCGGCAACGGGCCGCGGCGGTGGAAGCCACCCCGGCGGGGCCGCGGCGGGAAGCCGCCTGGCAGGCCTTCGACGCCTGGCTGCGAACCGGCGGGCACCAACGCAATCCCGGAGCGATCGCCGACCTGATCGCTGCCGGATTATGGTTACTGTTTTACCGCGAAGAAAGAGAGATTTGATGAGCGATTCCACGCGTCCGCCGTCGGCTGACGGGGCCCGCTACCGGGTTGATGTTGCCAAGGAAGCCTTTGTCTTTTCGGCAGCTCACTTCATCACGTTCGCCGGGGACATCTGTGAACGGATTCACGGGCACAACTACGGGGTACGCATCAGCGTGGAAGGCCCCCTCGACGTCAATCGATACGTGGTCGATTTCATTGCCCTCCGCGATGCGGTGCTGGCCGAGACCCAGCGGCTGGATCATCACGTGATCCTCCCGCGGGCGCATGCGGAAATCGAAGTCGTGTCGGACGAGCGGGAGACGACCGCCCGCTTTCGCGACCGCCGCTGGGTGTTTCCGAACGAAGACTGTGTGATCTTGCCGGTGGTCAATACGACGGCCGAGGAGATCGCTCGAGTGATTGGCGAACGGGTGATCGCGCGGACGCGCGAGGCCTTTGGTGAGGCGTTATCGACGATCGAGGTCGGCGTCGATGAAAACGGCGGGCAATGGGGGGTCTGCCGGCTGCCCTGGCCCGCCGCGGAGGGCTGATGCGGTCGCTAGAACCCGTTTGTTCGTTCGCGACGGACGGTCAACTGATTGCCGAACGCCGCTTGGGCGACATTTCGCTGCCTTCCTGGTCGATAAAAAAGCTGCCGAAAAATTGGATCGGGATTCCCTTCGACAGCAGGAGGCAGGTTGTGCCGCAGTCCGCGAAAGTTCTGAACGAAGCCGGATTGCGGAAAGCCGCCATCCTGATCATGTCGCTGCCGAACCACGTCGCCGCGCAGGTCGTTCAGCGTCTTCCGCAGTGGCAGATCGAAGCGATCAGTGTCGAAATCGCCCAGCTCGATTCGGTCAGCGGATCGGAGCAAGAAGTGGTCATGGGCGAGTTCATCAGCAGCAAGGCGAGCGCGATCTTCGCCAGCGCCGGCGGCCTGGGACGGGCGCGTGATCTGCTGCAAGAAGCGCTCGGCGATCAATCGGTGTCGATGCTCAATCAGATCGAACAGGCGATCGAATCGGTCCCCTTCGGTTTCGTCAAGAAAATCGACCCGCAAACTTTGCTGACCTTCATCCGCGACGAGCACCCGCAGACGCTGGCATTGATGATGAGCCATCTGCCGGGAGCTTATGGGGCGGAGGTCCTGAGCGGTTTGGAGCCCGACAAACAGCTGGAAGTGATTCGCCGGATCGCCGCGATGGGGCGAACCAGTCCCGAAGCGACCACGGAATTGGAGAAAGGCTTGCAGCAGCGGTTGAGCAACATGGTCAATTCGCCGCAGAGCCAAGCGGGCGGCGTCGCCAGCGTGGCCGAGATCCTCAACGTCGCCGAACGTTCGGTCGAACGCAACATCATGGAAACGTTGGGACGTGACGACCCTGAGCTGTCCGATGACATCCGGCGGTTGATGTTCGTGTTCGAGGACATCGCCAAGCTCGCCGATCGCGATATCCAGTCGCTGTTGAAAAACGTCGAAACCGCCCAGTGGGCGATGGCGCTGAAAGGGGCCAGCCAGTCGCTGCAGGACAAAGTGTTGCGGAACATGAGTTCCCGGGCGGCCGACAACCTCCGGGAAGAGATGGAATTTTTGGGGAAAGTCCGGCTGGCCGAAGTCGAGGCGGTTCAGCAAAAAATCGTCGACACCGTGCGGCACCTCGAGGATTCGGGCGAACTGGCCCGCCCCTCCGGCGACGAGCAAGACGAGTACGTCAGTTAGCTGGACAGCGCCACTTTTGGATGCAAATCCCGTTTTTCGTGGTGCGTATCGATCATTTGAGCGGTTTCGGCGCTAGCCGCCGGCTCGTCAACGAAAGGCCGGACGGTGGCCGTGGGCCTGCCGCCCGACGAGGGCTCGGACTTGAGCCTTTTTTTGCTCTTTCGGGAAAAAGACCAGAATTGCTACGGTCCGCCTTACTCGCTGGCGAGCGAAGGGAGCAGTAGGTGTTTCCGAACGACGCCAGCTCGACGCGTCGCAGGGATCAGGCCCGATGAGCAAACGCTATCCGAAGTGGCAACGAAACGGCTGGGGTGGAGCGGTGCTAGCCGTGATGCTGGCGACCGGCTGCCAACAACCGACCGGTCCCGGGGGGGCTCAGCCCTTGCTTCCGCCCAATCCGATGAGCGGCCCCACGCGGATCCCGCCGCCGCCGACCGGCAGCGTCGGAGGGGCGAATCGGTACACCCAGCCGACCCCGATCAATGGTCAGGTTTCGGCCGGCTTGCCGGTCAATGACCTGGTGGCGGCCGCCCTCCCGACGCCTCCGCCCACCGCGTCGACTCCCTCGCTTGCCACTGCCGTGCGGCCCTCCCCGGCGGGCTCCGCCGTGCAGCCGGTCGCTTACGCATCGCCCGTCTCGCCCCCTGGGCGGGGCGCGGACGTCGCTTCCTCCCAGCCGGTCGGCCAGCCAACGGGGCTGGCCCCGATGATCCCGGCCGCAGCGCTGGCGACTCCCGGTTACGCCGATACCTCGACACCGCTCCGGCCTCGTCTGCGTGGGATGCAGCCGATCGATTTGACGCCGACGCCGGCGCCGCAGCTGCAGCCGGTCGAACGAAGCCAGTGGACGGGTGCGGGGGAGAACGCCGCGGTGGCGGGAACGTCTTTCCCCTCGACCCGGCCGGGGCAGCGATTCCAGGCATCTTCGGCCCGGGCGCAGGTTGCCCGCAGCCCGGCAGCCGCCGGCGGTGTGGCGGGCGACAGCGGAGCCGGCCTGCAATGGCGGCGTCCCGAAGTGGCCCGCTAGCGGCCCCGCCTTCGTCGGGGCTGCCCGCTTTCGACGACGCTGGCGGCCGGGTTTAAACTTCGTCCCATTCGAGCGATTGCTCGATCACGTCTTCGAATTCCGACTCGGTCAGGTCCATGACCTGGCGGGCGTGCTGCAGCGCCTCCAACTGCGGCGCGTCTAAGGCTCCTTCGGCCGAGGCAGCGAGGAACATCGCCTGCAGGGCCAGCCGCCGTTGTTCCTGATTCCAGCGAGGGGCGACGGTGGTGATGTAGTTGGCCGCGGTGATCTCGTTCTGGTAGGCAGCGGAGCAGAGTTCCCCCAGCTCCTCGCGATCGACGGGCCGTTCCAGCAGGCGGCGGCCGATCCGTTGCAAGGCGGTGATCTCGGCTTCGGAGATCTCGCCGTCGGCGATCACGATCAGCACGGCCGCCCGGATCGCTTCTTCGCGGAACACTTCGGTTTTGGCGGCTTCGTGCCCTGCTTGATCGAGCTCCAGGACGGTCGTGTCCCAGTTGGCGCGGCAGCCCCGGCACTGGACGAATTCTTCCGCGCCTCCGATCGGGACGACTGGGATGAAGTAGACCGTCAGGAAGGGGCGTCGCGTACGCCGGCGAAAATCCTGCAAGCTGCTGCATTGAGGACAGTAGAACGTCCCTGTCTCGCGCGTCCGCGTCAGGTTGATCGTGCCAATCATAATCATGGTTGCGCGGGTGAAAGCTACTGAAGGGGAAAGGGAGCAAACACCAGCGGTCCGGCAAGGCCCGGCGGGCGGCGGAGTTTGCGGATTCTCTGGATTAACGGGGCTGGCGGGTCGAAACAGAAAGAGGAGCGGGGGTCTCGCCTAGCAAGCCTCGCTGCATCTCAGGATACCTTAGGGGGCCGTCTTGTTTCCGATCAGGGGCCTTCACCGCAATAGGAAGCCTCCTGCGGAGGATCGATCATGGCCTTGTTACCCGTCACCGGAAACCGGTCCAGTTCGCCGCTGCAGAGTCAGCGGTTGCTGTACCAGCTCAACAAAGACCAGCTCGACCTCCAACAGCACTACGACCAGCTGAGCACCGGGCGTCGCGTGCTGCGGATGTCCGACGACCCGGCCGCCGCCAGCCGGGCGGTCGGATTGCAGCGGTCGGTGGTCCACGCCGACCAGTTGGCGCGGAACGCCAAGACGGTCGAAGGATTCTACGCGGCGGCAGACAACACGATGGCGGCGGTCGATTCGGCGTTGATCGAGGCCCGCGCAGCGGCGGTCCCCGCGGTGCAGAATACCCTTTCCGCCGGGGAACGGGAGGCGGCGGCGGCGACGGTTCGGCAGAGTCTCGAACAGGTGCTCCGCGGGGGGAACGCCGAGTTTCGCGATCATCAGCTGCTGGGCGGGGCCTTGCAACGCGGCAGCGGCTTCCAACGCCAGGGCGATACGGTCCTGTTTACCGGGAACGATGCGGTCGGGTTGACGCGGCTGAGCAACGGAGATCCGGTGGCCCGCGGGGTTGCGGTCGGCGAGGCCTTGGGGACGACCGATCCGATGGTCTCCTCGGATCCGTTGGATGCGGCCCTCAGTGCCTCGACCCGGCTGTCCAGTTTGCGGGGAGGCCGCGGCGCGCGGGCCGATGTCCTGCGGCTCTCCGACGGTAGTGGCTGGACCGAAATCGACCTTTCGGCCGCCGCCACGATGGGGGACGTCGTCGATCTGATCAATGACTTCGAGCTAGGAGGGCGTGCTTTGAACCTGACGATGCTGCCCGATGGGGCGCGGCTCGAATATCGCGACGGACTCCCCGGCACGCTGGCGGTGGCGGACGTGCCGGGAGGAGAGCTTGCCAAGGACCTGCAGCTGGCCAATCCCCAGGGCTTGCGTCCGCCCCCCTTGGTCGCCACCGGGCTGGCGCCGCAAACGACGACCGAAACCCGGCTTGCTGACCTCGCCGGAGGCGCGGGGATCGACGTCGAGGCGGGGCTGCGGATCGAGCAAGGCGAGGATGCCTTCGTCGTCGATCTTTCCGAAGCCAACACGGTCGGGGATGTCTTGATCGCGATCAACCGCAGCGATGCCGACGTCCGGGCCCAGTTGAACCCCGAAACCAGTCAAATCGAAATCGTCGGCCTGCGGTCGGGGGTTGACTATTCGATCGGCGAAAATGGCGGCCAGGCGGCGTCGCTGCTGGGGATTCGTTCGGCAGATGGCGAAACCCGGCTCGATGCGTTGGCCCGCGGTCGCGGGATTGCGCATTTTGAGAGCCAAGCCGAACTGACGATCACCCGTCCGGATGGCGTTTCGCTCGATTTGCAGTTCGAGGGGCTGGAGACGATCGACGATGTCCTGGCTGCGATCAACGGCCATCCGGCGAACGTCGGTACGCAACGGGTGGTGGCATCGCTGGCCGAAACGGGCAACGGCCTGTGGTTGGAGGCGCCGCCGGGGGCCGATCCGATCCAGGTCCGGCAGCCCGCCGGCGGGACCGCCGGCGCGGCGCTGGGACTGATCCCTCGCGGCACCGACGAAGCCAACGGTTCGACGATCGCCGGCGTCGCCACGGTTCGCGGCGCCGACTACGCGCCGGCCGAAGCGGCCGGCGCGGTCGACACCCTGTTGCGGCTGGAACGGGCCGTGCGCGACGACGATCCTTATGAAATCGAGCGACTGCAGGGGATGCTCGATGCGGATCTCTCCCGCGCCGTGCGGGCCCGCGGCAATCTCGGCGTCTGGACGCAGAATTCCGAGATCATGCGTGCCGATGCCGAAGCGATGTCGATCTCGCTGCAAGGCCAGCTCTCCGAGGAGATCGACGCCGACTTTACCAAAGTGATCAGCCAACTCAACCAACGCCAAACGGCCTTGGAAGCCTCGCTGCGGCTGATGGGGCAGACCTCCCAAATGACCGTTTTGAACTATTTGTAACGATTTTGTCGCCCGGGGCTGGCGGGACGCCGATAAAGAAAATACCCATCACGAGGTACCGTCAACGTGGACTGCCAGGGTGGGCTCGACCAGCGACGCAATCGCGAGATCATGGCCATGCATATCGACACCACTCGATTCGGCACTCTCCAAGTCGGCAAAGACGATCTTTTCCTGTTCCCGCAGGGGATGATCGGGATGGAAACCCTTCGCCAGTGGGTGCTCTTGCCTGACCCGGAGAATGAAGCGGTCGCTTGGCTGCAATCGGCCTCGATGAGCGAGCGGGCATTTGCGGTGATCAGTCCGCGCGTCTTCGTGCCGGACTACCGCGTTCACGTCGGCCAGCGGGAACTGAGCTCCTTGCAGCTCCGACCTGGCGATCCGACTTACGTGTTGACGACGTTGGCCGGGCATGTCGGCCATCTGACGACGAATCTGCGGGCGCCCATGGTGATCAATCTAAAACGACGCCTCGGATGCCAGGTCGTGACCAACGACGCGCATCCTTTGCGGCACCCGGTTCCCACGCGAGTCGGGAAAAAGTTCGACCCCGCCGCGGGGTCCCAGCCGACGCGACGGGCGGCTTAGCAACCGCTGCTTCGACGAGGACCGCGTCGGTCGCTGCAATCGGCAGAACCGACGATCAGGCCATACGACCGGCGAGACCCGCAATCCTCCAGGGGAAATGCACCGCGGCGAAGCTCGGTCCGATACTTGGAGTGTCAGGGTGCGGACTTTGTTTTCCGTCACCGGCTGGAACGTTTGGCACCGGTTCCTTGCTGACGTTGTCATTTTACGCCCACAAGTACGCCCAACCTGAATCGAGAGGGCATCATGCTGGTTCTGTCGCGTCATCGTGACGAAAGCATCATGATCGGTGACGATGTTGTCGTCACGATTGTTGATATCCGTGGTGACAAAGTTCGTCTGGGAATCGAAGCCCCCCAAAGCATTCCGGTGCATCGCCAAGAGGTCTACGACGCCATCAAGCGCGAGAATAGTCGGGCGTCGCAGATGGGCCCCGGGGCGACGAAGGATGTGGGTCGCGAGGGTACGTCCTCCTGAAACCGTGTTGTGGTCTCGGGCGGCATCGCCAGATCGCGAGGGGACCGGAAGCGGGATTCGCCGTTTCTCTGGGCGGACCGCCGACGCTGTCCGCTGCTCCCCGTGCCTCCGCAGGCATGCCCGCGGTCCTGCGGCAACTCCTTGAAGTCCTTCCGCTCGCGGCTTGGGCTGCGGGACGGCACCGCGCGGGAAACGAGGTTCCCCCACCTGCGCCTGGTGCGGGCGGCTCCGACACGCCCTCCCCGGCAGCTTTCTTCTCCGCTTTGCTAACGGCCGCCGCCAGCTCGATTCGCCGGCGGGGCGGCTTCTGCATACCGCCGCGTCCGTCCCGGTTTGGAAGCGGGTAGGACCGTGGCGAAAGCCCCATGCCGCTTACTGTGTCGCGGAACGGCGCGCGCCGTGCGGTTTCCCAAACAACGTTTCGCAAACAAAGTCGTCAAGAACTGCCGGGCGGCTGGCGTTGTTCCGCTAACCAACATGTCACGCATGCTGCCACAGTCCGTGCCCTGGGGCGAGCGCCGCAGGGCGGACCAAGCCGCAGGGCGGACCAAGCCGCAGGGCGGATCATCAGGGGCGTTCTCCCGCCCACGCACCTGTGAAAAGCCCCTGCCAGTGAGGGAAACCGCTCGGACTTTGCGGGCTGTAGGGGTTCTTGGGCAGGCGGAGGCCGTGGTGTCAGGGAATTTGGCCGGATCATTTGCCTTTTGGGAAAGGGAAACCGATCTTTCCTCAGTGGAGGCAGAAGGCCCTTCCGAGCAAGCCCCTTCCCGGCGAACGTTTTGACACCGCGTGGGAGGAACTGGCTCGATTCCGATCGCCGACGAGTGTCGCGCACCGGAAACTCCAGGGACGTCGAACCCGCTAGGCAGACCGAGCGAGTGGCGATGGCCGTGAGGCGTCGCCCCGCATACCGAATTGCGTTCCTCGCCCTCAGGCGGGACGTCCCTGTCGTCCGACTGTGGGTCGGAACGACAAATCCGTTTTACGACCCACTTACAAGTTCTTGGGGAATCAATAATGACCCGCATCAATACGAACGTTTCATCGCTGATTGCTCAAAACCGATTGCAGTCCAGCAACAACAGCCTGCAGGAATCGTTGACTCGTTTGAGTACCGGTCTGCGGATCAACTCGGGGGCGGACGACCCGGCCGGATTGATCGCCAGCGAATCGCTTCGCAGCGACATCACCGGCTTGAACAAAGCGATCAGCAATACCAAGCGGGCCAGCCAGATCATCAGCA
>CAYNVI010000189.1:0-8574 GCA_964400585.1 uncultured Pirellulaceae bacterium
CGAAGCAACGTTTCGCAAGATCAGCCGCCGGGAAGGGCTCGATCGCGTGCTGGCGGGGATCGACGCCGCGGTCGCCGCGGGCTTTGCAGAAGTCCGCCTGAACGCCTTGGCGATCCGGGATTTGACCGAAGACGAAGTGATTCCGCTGGTCGAATTCGCGCTTCAGCGAGGCTTGACGCTTCGCTTCATCGAATACATGCCGCTCGATGCCGATCACCGCTGGGAAGCCTCGCGCGTCCTCACCGGCGACCGGCTGCGGCAGCGACTGGAAGACCACTTCGGCCCGCTGACCCCGCTGCCGCGGCCCCATGCAGCGCAACCGGCCCGCGACTTTGCGCTGCCAGGCGGTGTGGGGCGCGTCGGGCTGATCCGTCCGGTGACGCAACCGTTCTGCCGGGCCTGCAACCGGTTGCGATTAACCGCCGAAGGGGGGCTGCGGAACTGTCTTTTCTCCCAGCAGGAATGGTCCCTCCGCGAACAGCTGCAGGGCGACGCGAGTGACGCGGCGATCTTACAGGACGTCCGTCGTTGTCTGGCCGCCAAGGAAGCGGGCCACTTGATCAACCGTCCTGGTTTCGTCCAACCCGAACGGCCGATGTACCAGATCGGCGGTTGAACCTGCGGCCCCCTCGCTTCCTCTCGGGTTCATTCCGCAAACAGGCTGCTCCGCACTTCCTCATCGAGGGTGGCCCGTTCGCTCATCGCTTGCTGGAACGAATCGGGGTCGAGCGAATAGACCACGACCTCGGTCAAGGCATCGACATGGGCATTCCGCGGCGCGCCGGTCAGCAGCGCGGTCTCCCCGAAAAAGGCGCCGGGTCCGAGTTCCGCGACCTCCTCGACTTGCCCTTCACGACGTACCGCCACCCGTCCGTCCCGGATCAGGTAAAAGCGATCCCCCGGTTCCCCTTGGCGGATGATCCGGGTTCCCGCCGGATGGCGCTCGGCCCGCATCCGATCGGCCAGCAAGGTCATCGTCCGCACGGTCACCCCGGCGAAGAGGCTGCACTTCGACAACATCTCCCCGATCAACGAGGCTTCATGAACGCGCGTATCACGGGCGATCTGGCCAAAGTCCATTTTGACAATCCGATCGGCGACGTCGAGGATCCGATTGTCGTGCGTGACGATGACGATCGCCACGCCCCGGTCGCGGGCCTGCTGCTGAAAGAGATTGACCACTTTGCGTCCGGAGGCTTCGTCGAGCGCGGCGGTCGGCTCGTCGGCAAGCAAGATCTCGGGACGATGAACCAAGCCGCGGGCGACCGCCACCCGCTGCTTTTGGCCTCCGGACAAGCTGCTCGGGCGATAGTGGAGGCGATCTCCCACACCGACCGCCTCCAGCATTTCCGCACAGCGACGGTTCTCCTCGGCGCGGGAACCCCGCTGGGACTGTAGTTCCAACGCCATCCTGACGTTCTGCAGGGCGGTCAGCGAAGCAAACAGATTGTGGGCCTGGAAGATAAACCCGAGACGCCGCCGCACTCCCCCGACCTGACGGGAGGAGGCCTCATGCAGCGGCTCGCCCAAAACCCACAATTTGCCTGCTTGCACGCGTCGCAAGCTCCCGATCAAAGTCAGCAGCGTGGTCTTACCTGATCCGCTCTGGCCCGTCATGATGACGATCTCGCCCGGCTGGACCGTCAAATGGTTATCATACAGAACCTGTTTTCGAGCCTCCCCGGTGCCGAAATGATGCTGCACGCCCTGCACCTCGATCGCCGCCTGGCCGCGTCGTTGGCTGTCGAATTGCGTGGCGGGAACCGAGTCAGGCATGGCAATCGCTTCCATCGCGGGGGAGGGCGGAACGCACCGTCACGCGGCGTCGAGGATGGCTTCGAGCGGCCTACGCGTTGCTGATTTGCAATCTATCGTAGCTTACCCGAAGGACCGCTATGCTTGTCGAGTCCGGCCGAATCCGGAACACCCCTTCCCCCCTGCCGCCGCATTTTTTTGTGCCGCTGGCCCTGCTAGCCTGGGGGGGCCTTGTCAGCCTCAGTGGCGGCTGCCGTCCCGAGCCGCCGTCGCCCGCCGTGGGCCGCTTGCCGGCACTCGAAGCCCTCGGAACCGCACCAGGCAATGCGATCGTCGCCCAAGGACAACTGAAGCCGGCCGCGGGCATCCTGCCGATCACCGCGCCCTCGGGCGATCGGGTCGAGGCGTTGCAGGTGGACGTCGGCGAGCGGGTCGAAGCGGGCGCCGTGCTGGGACGCCTAGCCAGCCAGAAAGCCGATGAGCTTGAATTGGCGATCGCCGAAACCAAGCTCCGGGAAGGACGTCAGCAACTGGCCGCCGAACAGGAAGTCGCTCGGGCTCGTCTGAAGGTCGCTACCATCGCGCGGGAGCAGGCCGAACTGCAGGTCGCCCAGGCACGTGAACAACAACGCCGCGCCGCAGCCGAAGGCGGCCGGTTCGCCTTGTTGCAGCAGCGGATCACGATCGCGCAGAACAAGCTGCAACAACTGCGCACCGCAGCCGCCGATCCCACGGCCGGGCGACTGGTCTCCGAGAGCAGTTTGCAAGAGCAGCAATTGACGGTCGACGAAGCGGTCGAGGCGCTGCAAACGGCTCGCGATGAAACGGAGGCCAAGATCGAAGCGGCTCAACTGGCCGTCGACGGAGCCCAGCAGGAGATCCGCACGGCCGATCTGGCGATCACGGCGGCAGAGGCCGCGGCCGGCCTCGATTCGTTGGAAAAACAGATCGAGCTGTTACAGTTGCAAGTCGACGCGGTGCAGCTAAAAAGCCCGATCGCGGGAACCGTGCTGTCGATCGATATTCACGCCGGGGAACCGACGACCGGGATGCCGATCATGCGGCTGGCCAGCACCCGTGAAATGGTCTGCTTGGCCGAAGTCCACATCGCCGAATTGCCGCGTCTGGCGATCGGCGCTCCCGCCACGATCAGCAGTCCCGCCTTCGACGGCACGCTCCGCGGTCGGGTGCAGGCGATCAGCCCGCTGATCGGTTCACCGACGCTGCCCGATCCGAATCCGATGGCGCGGGTCGATTGGCGGAGCGTCGAGGTCACGATTGCGATCCTGGAAGAAGACGCCCCGCAGGCCGCCCCCCTGATCAACCTGCAAGTCGACGTCGCGATCGAGGCGACCGAACCGAACAAGGCGACTGCACCGAATCGGCAGAATGCGGTCTCGGTCGACCAACAGGCTGCCGCGGTCACTCCGCCGGCCGCCCTGCTCCTCTTTCCGCGTTCCCCATGACTCGTCGCACCTCGCTCGCCTGGCACAACCTTGCCTACCAACCGATGCGAACGACGGTGTCGCTGGGAGGCATCGGGTTCGCCATCTTGCTGATGTTCATGCAACTGGGGTTCCTCGGCGCGGTCGGCGACACGGCCACGAACGTCTACCGCCGCCTACCGGGCGACCTGGTCCTCCGCTCGCCCGAATACCTTCACATCTACGACCCGCGTTCGATCCCTGAACCGGTGATGCGGTTGGTCGAAACGCTGCCCGAAGTGACGGGGCTTCGCCCGCTCGATCTGGTTGTCACCAAATGGCAGAACCCCGAGACGGACGTGTTCCGTGCGGTCGCCGTCATGGGGATCGATCCGCAGCGTCCTGCGCTGCAACTTCGCGAGCTGCCGGAACTCCTGCCGCAGCTCTTGCGAAAGGATCACATCCTGGTCGATTCGACGAGCAGTCCCGATTTCGGCCCCGTCGACGAGCGGCGATTTGGCCCCCGTGACCGGGGCCGTGTGACCGACGTGACCGGTCGTAGTGTCCGGATCGCCGGAACGTTTCGGATGGGCACGGGGCTGGCAGCCAACGGGGCGATCCTGCTCAGCCGGCAAGGCTTTCGCCGGATCGCCCCGGTCGACCAGGCGGGGCGGGTTTCGCTACTGATGGTCGACCTCGCCCCCGGAGTCAGCCGCGAAGCGGGACGCCAGGCGATCGCGCGGCGGCTCCGCCAAGCCGGAGGCGAGGCCGCAGCCACCGACGTATTGACGCATGCCGAAGCGGTCGCCTGGGAGCGATGGCGGTGGTATGGCGAGACGCCGATCGGACTGATCTTCGCCATGGGAGTCGCCCTGGCGATCGTCGTCGGCGGCGTGATTTGCTACATGGTCCTTGCCGCCGATGTCATCTCCCATCTCCCTGAGTACGCCACGCTGAAAGCGATGGGCTATTCCAACCGAAACCTCGCTGGGGTGCTGTTGGCCGAAGCCGCCTACCTGGCAACCTTGGCGTTCCCGCTGGCGACGTTGGCGGCCCTCCTACTGTATGCGATCACCTCCCAGATCGCCGACGTGCCGATCGAAATGACCGGGCTGCGTCTGGTGATCGTCGCCTTGCTCTCCCTGCTGATGTGTAGTTCCGCCGGCCTGATCGCTTTGCGAAAATTGATCCGCGCGGAACCGGCCAATCTATTTTAAAGCCTTCGGCTCCTTCGTCGCTCCATGTACGCCGATCACGAAGACTTGATTAAGGATCCAATCTGTTTTAAAGCCTTCGGCTCCTTCGTCGCTTGTTCTCTGCCCCCGCACCCCCGATGCCTCGCCCCCGATGCCGCGCACGCCCCTTGCCTGGAAGAACCTGACCGCCGACTGGCGCCGCCTCTTGCTGGCGACTTCGGGCGTCGGCTTTGCCGTCGTGTTGATGTTCATGCAGAACGGCTTTCGCAACGCCCTGCTCGACAGCCCGGTGCAATTGGTGCAGCAGCTGGAATGCGATCTGGTGGCGATCAGCGCGGCGCGTTATTCGCTTCCCAGCGAACAACCGTTCCGCCGCGAACTGCTCGATCTCGCCACCAGCGATCCCGATGTCCAACGCAGCGTGCCGATGTACGTGGAGCGTGCGCGGGCTCAGATCCGCGTTGCCGGAAGCCCACGACGCCCGATTCGCACCGTCGCCGTGCCTCTGGTCGACGACCTTTTTCAGGCCCCGGCGATCCAGCGGCAGTTGCCTCGTTTGGCCGCGCCGGCCACCGCCTTGCTCGATCGCCGCACGCGCAGCCAGTTCGGCTTTGCCATCGCGGAGCCGCAAGCCCTCGCCGAGCAGACGATCGAGCTGCTCGATCGCCGTCTCCGCATCGTGGGCACGGTCGAGATCGGCACCGACTTCGCGCATGAAGGAACGATCCTGATCAGCGATGCGAGCTTCGCCCACTACTTCCCCTTTCGCGGCGCCCGAGCGCCGCTGGAGGTCGTCGACCTCGGCCTGATCAGCCTCCGGCCCGAGGCCGATCCCGCCCAGGTCGCCGCCCGTTTGACGGCCCTCGCCCCGCGTGAATGGACGGTCCTGCCGCGACAGCAGTTGATTCGCCGGGAGATCACGTTTTGGAGTGAGCAAACACCGATCGGGATGATTTTCCTCGTCGGCGCCCTGATGGGTTTCGCCGTCGGCGTGATCATCTGTTACCAGATCCTGTTCACCAGCATCCACGACGCGCTGGCCGAATTCGCCACGCTCAAAGCGATGGGCTACCCCGATCGTTTTTTTGTGCAGCTGGTCATTCGGCAATCGATCTATCTGTCATTGTTCGGGTTCTTCCCCGCTTGGCTGGTCAGCTGGGGACTCTTCCAGTGGCTCCAGCAACAGGTGGGACTCCCGATGCTGATGACGCTGCCGCGCGTCGGCTTGGTCTTGGGACTGACCTTCGGGATGTGTTTGCTCAGCGGCTTGCTCGCCCTGCGAAAATTGTTGCGTGCCGACCCGGCGAGCCTGTTCTAGCTGGACCGCGCCAACTGCCCCATCGTTTCTCGCAGCCGGATGTCGGCCAAGCGAGCTTCGGTCAGGCGTTCCCAGACCTGACGCTGCAAGGCCAGCCATTCCAGGCGTCGCTGCTTGTCGGTGCCGACGGCGGCTTGATCGAGGTTGATCGCTTCGAGGCTTTCGCGGTAGGCCGTTTCGGCCAGGGCGGCTTGGTCGCGCAACAGTTCGACGCGCTGCCGCAAACCGATCAAGTCCCACCGCGCGGCGCGGACTTCCGCTTCGATCTGCCGTTGTCGCGTTTCGCGTAACTGCCGGCACTGTTGTCGGCGGCAAGCGAGGTCCCCTCCCACGTCCGGACGAGCATGCAGCGCCAACAGCCCTCCCTTGGCCTTTCCGGCGGCCGCCAGGGCGAACCCTAATCCCGGTTGGAATCCAGCCAAGGCCTGACGGGCGACGGGCAGGGTGGCAGAATTCAGTTGGCGGCACAACGCTTCGACCGCCTCCAAGTCAGCGCGATCGGCCAAGGCGACGGCGACCGCTTCCTCCGCGGCGGGCGGCGGCTCCGGCAGCTCGAGCGGAGTGACCAGTTGCGCCCGGGCGGCGACGTCCCGCGGTTGACCGACCAACCCCGCCAACCCTTCTCGCAACTGTTTGATGCCGTAGGTTGCCTCGACATCCGCCTGCCGCAGCTGCAAACGCTGCTGCTGCAGCGCATTGGCGTCCCCATCCGGCAAGCCCAGTTCGGCGGCCCGCTGGGCCAGCTGGATCAGCTCGCTCAGCTGCACCAGTGCGGTCTGCCCGACCGCTTGTTGTTGACGGCTGCCGACGATCCGCACGTAGTTGCGAAGGGCTTTGGCCGCCGCCCCATTTCGCTCGTGCGCGGCCAGCGGGCGGATGATCGACTGCAGCAAACGCGCTTGCCAGCACTGGCTCGCTTCGTCCCGGTCGAACTGGCTGCCGACCGCCCGCCATTCGGTGTCGAGCAGGCGGGCGGTGGCCGCTTCGCGGGCAGCCCACTGGGCGACCTGATCGGCGGTCCACGACGGCCGCCCTGCTCTCTCCGGTCCTGCCGATTCCGCGGTCGGCCGGTCGCTGGGGCTGGCCACCGCCGGACGCTCGTCGGCCGTCGCTTCCGGCGAAGCTTCGAGGGGGGCCCCGCGACTGGCAAGGGCCAGGGTGAGGGACAGGCAGCAGGAAACGAGACGCAGGAACATGGCGACCGAGGGGAGTAAAAAAACACCGAACGAAGGGCGGGCTGAACCGGAGGGGCGGGCGGACCGATCCCCGGACGCGGCGGGCAAATGCCAAGACGTCTCTGTTTGCATCGACCTGCCTCCCGCCTGACAACAATCTCGCGACGACGAAGCGGGCTCGCCCGATCGAGCTGAGTCGGCGGGCCGGAAGGGTTGTGCCGGTTCGGGCCTTCCGGGCTTCCCCAAGCCCCAAAACCGATCTTGCCTCACCCTGGCTCCGGTCGCTACTTTCAGCCCCAAAGCGACCGCCTCTTTCTTTTTCCTTGTTTGCCCCTCGCTGCGTGCTGCCATGGCCAACGATTCATTCCAAACCGAACAAGAACAATTCTGGGCCGGTTCGTTCGGCGAAGCCTACATCGACCGCAACACGGCAGCCACCTTCCTGGCGGGCAACACCGCCCTCTTCAGCCAGATCCTCAAGCGGACCACCGAAACCGCTTCGGTACTGGAACTGGGAGCCAACGTCGGGTTGAACCTCAAGGCGATTCGCACCCTGATCCCGCAAGCCGATTTGGCGGCGGTCGAGATCAATCCGCAGGCGTGTGAAATCCTCGGCCAAGATTTCCCCGATGCCGAAATCGCCCAGGCGTCGATTTTGGAGTGGGAGCCGACCGAGCGGTATGACCTGGTCTTTTCCAAAGGGGTGATGATTCACCTCGCGCCCGATCACCTGCCAGCAACCTACGACAAGATGGATCGCGCGGCGGCCAAATACGTGCTGATCGCCGAGTACTACAATCCGACCCCCATGACGATCCCTTACCGCGGGCACACCGATCGGCTGTTCAAACGCGACTTCGCCGGAGAATTCCTCGATCGCCACCCCCACTATCAGTTGATCGATTACGGTTTTGTCTGGAAGCGGGACAACCACTTCATGCAAGACGACATCACCTGGTTCCTGCTGCAAAAGCCGGCGGAGCTTGCCGCCGGCGCGGCTCCGCAAGCGACTGCCGCCAGCCCCCCGCTGCGGCGAACGGCGTAACCGCCACGCCGCCGAGCGTGGCCGCGGGCCGCCTGCTACGCCTCGCGAGCGACCACCGCCACGCCCGCTTCGATCCTGTCGCTGGGATGGACGATCAGCGGGGTCCCGACGGAGGGCCCATCGAGCAATTCGGCCTGCCGCCCGTTGTCCTGACCGATTTCGACCGGGGTCCGCACTGCCTTTCCTTGTTCGACACGGAACACGTGCCAGCCCCCGTCGACACGAAACAGGCTGCTGCTCGGGACCCAGTTCACTTGGTCTTGCTGCCAGACGACGATCCGGCAATCGACGCGGAAGTTGTCCCCCAGCAGACGTCGCTCGGCGGGATCGCCTCGCAGTTCGATGATCACGTTCACCCGTTGCTCTTCGACACCCAGGGCCGACACCTTCGTGAATCCAGACGGCTCCACCAGGCGGACCCGCCCGGCCAGCGTGTCGCTGCCTCCCCACTGCTCCAGCAGCACGGGGTCGTCCGCGGCGATCTGCACGGCATCGCGGGAAAGCACATCCGCGACGACCTCCAGATCGCTGGGATCGCCCACCTCCAGCAAGGGCTCGCCCGCCTGCACCACCGCCGTGCTCTCCTGCAGGATGCGGAGGACACGGCCATCGATAGGAGCCTTGATCGGTAATTCCATCGACCTGTCCAACGGCTGATCGG
>CAYNVI010000190.1:0-8528 GCA_964400585.1 uncultured Pirellulaceae bacterium
CGGTACTTGTTGACCCGCCCGGCGCCCTGCACCTCGGTCGCGGCGCCCTGGGCGCGGAGGGCGTCGAGGGCGATCAGCACGTCGTCCTCATCCATCTGCATCTGCGGCGAGCGGTTCGATTTCTGGTTCGCCCCGCTGACCAGGGCCGAGAGGGTCATCGGATAGTTGTCCGGCGTCGTCTTGGCCTTTTCGACGAGGACGCCGAGGACGCGACGCTGGTCACGGTCGAGCGGTCCCCGCCGGGACGACGCGGCCTCGGGGGCGGATGGGGGGTCCGACATCAAAAGCTCGCAAAAAAGGGGACGGCCGGGAACCGAAACCCGTCAGTCTAACGGGTGACCGCTTCGATGCAGGACCCCGGTGGGTTATGTTTTCCCTGGCGGTCCAAGGCTTCGCTCGCCGCCCCCGCTTGCCCCCTCCCTCACGATGAAAGTCCCCGCTTTGCCTGACTCGCACCCGGTTCCCGTCGTCTCCCTGCTAGGCCCCGACGCCGATCCCGTGGCGGCGGCGGAAGTGATGCGGTCCGTTGCCGCGTCGCCTGGCGAACAATTGGCGGCCTACCTGCAAGTCCTCTATGACCAGCGGGAGACGCTCGCCGAATCGGATCCGGCGATTCTGGGAGGCCTGCTCCGCGCGCTGCATACGCTGGCGATCCACAGCGACGATCCGGTGGCAGCGATCCGTCAGGTCCCGGCCCTGCAGTTTCCTCCGATCGTCGCGGCCCTTCCCGAAGCGGCCCCCAATCGCCACCTGCTGATGCACCTGCTGTCGCTGGCCCGCGCGGGAGACCACTTGGCCGTCCTGGCCGAGATCCTCGTCGCTCGACCACCCAGCGGCTGGATGGCGGTCGGTCAGGTGCTCAGCCCGCTGATGCAATATGACGACTGGGACCCGCACGATTTCTTTCCGGCAGCGCTGCGCGGCTTGCCGCACCCCAGCGTCGCCGCCCCCTTGCTGGACGTGGCCAATCATCTAACCCGCCAAGGCCGGGTCCCGCGGCACCCGGCAGCCGATCGACTGGAGGCGCTGCTGCAGCTGTTCGGCGGCGTGATCGGGCGGCTGGGCAAATTCGAAGCCGACCCGCAGGCCTTTGGCGAGACGGTCGAAGTCGTGCAGGCCGTGCTCAGCGAAGCGGTCGCCTTGTCGGTCTCGCTGTGCGACGCCTTCGGGCTGATCGGCGATCCCCAGGCGATCGGCAAATTGAACCAGGCGGTTGGCCTGACGCACCGCCGGGTCCAGACCGAGGCGGCCGGCGCGCTGGCGCGGTTGGGGGACGAAACGGGCAAGGACCGCTTGCTCGCGTTGGTCGAGGAGCCTTCCGCACGGTTGCGGGTGCTCGCCTATGCTGACGAACTCGGTTGGGGAGAGGCGATCGACCCGCAGTACCGCTCGGACGCCGCGATCGCCGAAGCGGAACTGGCGGTCTGGCTCGCCCAGCCCCAGAACTTCGGGCTCCCTCCCAGCAAACTCGAAGTCGTCGATTCACGGCGTCAGTTCTGGCCCAGCTATCCCGAGCCGGTCGACTGTCACCTGGTCGAATTCGCTTACGCGTTCGGCGAAACCGACTATCGCAATGTGGGGATCACCGGCCCGACGGTCCATGTGTTGGCGGCCGACCTGATGCCGCTCGACGCCGACGACGTGTATGCCTGCTACGCCGGCTGGCACGCCGAGCATCCCGATATTTTCACCGTGCCGGCGGATCGCTGGAACGCGGCGCAGCGGCGGCTCGCCGCCCCCTTGATCGAGCATTTGGAACGGCACGGTTTCGAAGCGATCGAAGCGGGGCTGCTCGGCTTCATGCTCGACGAGCAGGCGGTCGCCTGCACGGCGACGCGTGACGAAGCGACCTATGCCGTCGTCACCGACGGCTTGGAGACGATCGAGGTCTCGACGGCGGGCCGCGCTCGTCCGTTTGAGCCAACCGACATCTGGTACCTCTTTCTGGGGCGGAAAATGCTGCGGACCTTCAATCCATAGGCCCGCGCGCAATGCTGAAAATCGGTCGAGACAACGTGTGGCGGCTGACCCTACTGAGGCATTCTGAACCGTTGGCAAATTTGACGTGCCTGCACTCCCGTCGCTATAAAGAGGCCAGGTCTCGCCCTTGACAGTTCATGCTGCATGAGATGAGGGCTCCCGGCCTGGACTTGCGGGCGTTCCCTGATTGTTGACTGCTGCCTTCCGCTCCGGTGAGCATCGTTTTGCCATCAATCGGTAAGTTCGCGAGGCAATCGTGTTCGCTCCTTCCACCGTTGCTCCGCGCGGTCATAGCCGTCCTCGGGGCACTGCCTGCCCGACCGAAGTAGCTCTCTCTGAATGCCTCAGCAAAGGAGCCGCTCGCCTCGCAGGACGGCTTCCCATCCTTCAGCCCTGATAAGTCGATAGACCAATGCTTCCCCACATCATTCGCACGTTGGCGTTCGCTCGATCCTTGCTGGCTGCTCTCTTCGGGATTCTCGTTTGCTCACCGGTTTCGGCTCAGGTTTCTTCGGCACCCCTGTTCAAGGTGCTGCTGAAAGATACCTCCAAGCCCATTATTGGTACGCTCCTCAGCCGAGATGCCGAGAACGTGACGATCCAAGACATTGACACCCATTCCAATGTCCAGTTCGAGCGCAGCAATGTCGAAGAGGTGATTACACCGTTCCCCTTCGATGAGGCGGTGAAGTCGATTGGACTGGCAGAAATGTTGAGTTGGAAGATCGGACAAGTTGCCGCACAGAGGAAATCGCCAGGTAGGATCGCCAAAGTGTCCTCGCAAGTCGTTTACATCACACTTGGTACCAACAGCGGTATTCGTGAAGGGACAAAGCTGACCGTTTTTCGGAATGAAGGGGAAATCAAAAATCCGGACAGCGGCGAGGTGATCGCGGTCGAACGTCCGAAAATTGCGGAACTTCAAGTCATCGAAGCCCAGAAGAAATATTGCAAAGCCAAATTGGTCGGGAACCTGGAACCCGAATTGCAAGAGGGTGATGAAGTCGAACCGAATCTCGATCTGCGCGTCGCGGTTTGTCCCATCTGCGATCCGAATGGCGACTCCGTTGATGAAACTCTGGTCATGGCGGAAGAGATCACAACCAGGCTAGTCAACCGAAGAGTCGCGGTCGTCGATCGCGGATCACTGGGGCAAGTCCTGGAGGAGTTACTCGTACAGAACACATCCCTGTTCGATCCCAAAACCGCGCAAAAGTTTGGCGACTTGACGGGGGCGACGCATGTGCTGGCTGGTAAAATTGCCCCCAGTGGCCGCAATCGGGGCATCGCTTACGTCCGCTTGATCGATGTGCAGACCGGCAGAATCATCGTGGCGACCTCTACCCCGATCAGTTTGTCCCGTACGCTCGCCCAAGCGACAGGCGCTCGCCCCGCGGGGCAAGCCGGGCTTGCCGGGACGGTCCGAAAGGCCAAAGCCTTGGGTAGTTCGCGAGTCCTGCCATCATTTCTGATGACCCGATCCCGTTATCAGAAAGGGGAATCCGGCGGCATTCGTATTCAGGGCTACAACGAGTTTACCTATCGTGATCAAGGTGTGATTTTCACCAAAGACATCGGCTGTGGTACGGGTGATTTCACCTTCGAGGTCGTCGTCCAATTTGGAGCCGACGACATGGTGGCGAACATCGGCATCGGATACGGTGTCGTGGATCGTCACTACAACGGATTGAAAGACTCTGTGTATTTACGGTTGCATTCACCACACATGCGAATCGAACCGGGACTAGTCGAACTCAATCGCTTCAAGCTGGGTGAAGAAGCGATCGGAGAATTGCCGACTGCGGGTCCTCATCTCGTACGGATTACCAGCGTGAACAACACCGTGACGTTTCAAGTCGATTCAGGCAACGACGGTCCGTCCGACGATGATTTTGAAACGACGGTCGCCGACCTCAAAACCTTTGCCCCCTTCCTGCATTCGAAGAATTCCCCGCTGTTCTTTGCAGGCGCAGGCGAATACCTGACGGTAAAACTCTCAAAATGAACTGAGGGCACGGCGCACCGAGAACGGCTCGGCGACAACTAGAATTTCCGATCACCGACTTCCACGCTCCGTTCATCCGGCCACGAAATCGGCGGTCTCCCCCCACTTCCCGGCAAACACCTGCTCGCTCAGCGGTTTCCGGGTACGCGTCTTCTGGTCGCGCTCGGCCAGCGGGTCCTCGCCGGCGGGCGGGCGGTCGTCGACGTAGCCCAGCGCGATCGCCGTCTGGGGCTCGACCCCTGCGGGGAGGGCGTAAAGTTGCCGGATGCGGCTCAGATTGACCCCCGCCATCTGATGCGCCTGCAACCCCAGGGCCGCGGCTTGCAAGGCCAAGTGCGCGGCGGCCGCGCCGAGGTCATGCAGGGCCACGCGGTTCGGCTTGCCATTGCCGCGAAACTGCGTGCGGATGGTCGTCAGCATCAACACGCCCGCGTGCTCCGCCCACGCCTGGTTCGCCTCCACCAGGCAGCTGAGCATCGTTTGAAAGGCCGGTCGATCGTCGTGGCGGGCGACCAGGAACGACCAAGGCTGCTCGTTGTAGCTGCTGGCGGCCCAACTGGCGGCCTCCAAACAGCGCCGCAGCGATTCGTCTGCCACCGGATCGGGGCGGAATCGGTAGGGGCTCCAACGCTGCTGGAACAGCGGTTCGATCGGGTGCGCGGGTTGGGTCTCGGGCATCGGTCAACCTGGAGCAAGAGGATCCCGCCGCGGCATCGCTGGTCAACGACTTCCCAACGACTTCCCGACGACGGCCTGTTACAATAATTTGCCAGTCGGTCAAGCAGCGAGCAAGGGAGCCTCAGGCAATGAAAGTCGGCAGCGGCGGAGGATTCCGAGCGATCCTCTACACGTGGAAGAAGGGGCGGGAAGCGGGCGGCCTCACCAAGCTGTACCGGGCGATGCGGTCGCGGAACAGTTGCAAGACCTGCGCCCTGGGGATGGGGGGACAGAAAGGGGGAATGGTCAATGAAGTCGGCTCGTTCCCCGAAGTCTGCAAGAAAAGCTTGCAGGCGATGGTGGCGGACATGCAGCCCGGGATCCCCGCCCCCTTCTGGCAGCAGCATTCGCTGGCCGATCTGCAGCGGATGACGCCGCGGCAGCTGGAACATTCCGGCCGCCTCGTCCAGCCGGTCGTCTACCGCCGCGGAGCCGACCATTACGAACCGATCCGCTGGGAGGATGCCTTCCGACGGATCGCGGAAAAACTTGGTTCGATCCGCCCCGACGAATCGTTTTGGTACTTCAGTGGACGGAGCAGCAACGAAGCGGGCTTCCTGCTGCAGTTGATGGCCCGGCTGTACGGGACCAACAACGTCAACAACTGCAGCTTTTACTGCCACCAGGCGAGTGGCGTGGGCTTGCAGAGCTCGATCGGCAGCGGCACGGCCTCGATCGTCCTGGACGACCTGGAGCATGCCGATCTGGTCTTCGTCATCGGCGGGAATCCGGCCAGCAATCATCCCCGCATGATGACCAGCTTGATGGGCGTCCGCCGCCGGGGAGGCCACGTCGTGGTGATCAATCCGGTGCGAGAAACCGGGATGGTCAAATTTCGTGTCCCCAGCGATCCCCGCTCGCTGCTGTTCGGCACGAAGATCGCCTCGCATTACGTCCAGCCCCACATCGGCGGCGATCTGGCGCTGCTGTGGGGGCTTGCCAAAGCGACGCTGGCGGCCGGGCATGACGATCAAGCCTTTCTGCAGCAGCATTGCCGCGACAGCGCCGCTTGGCGGGAAACGGTCGAAGCCCTCTCCTGGGAAGAGATCGTGCAAAAATCAGGCGTTTCCCGCCAGCAGATCGAAGCGATCGCCGAGGTCTATGGCGGAGCCCAACGGGTCGTCTTCAGCTGGACGATGGGGATCACGCATCACGCCCACGGCGTGGAGAACGTGCAGGCGATCGCCAACCTGGCGATGTGCCGCGGCATGGTCGGACGCCCGGGATGCGGCTTGATGCCGATCCGCGGCCACAGCAACGTGCAAGGCATCGGCTCGGTCGGCGTCACCCCGAAACTGAAGGACGCGATCTTTGCCTCGCTGCGCGACCGCTTCCAGGTCGAATTGCCGACTTCTCCCGGCCTCGACACGATGGCCTGCATGGAGGGCGCCGACGCGGGCCGGATCAAGGTCGGCTTCTGCTTGGGAGGCAACCTCTACGGCTCGAATCCCGACGCGGAATTCGCCAGCCAAGCGCTCTCCAAGCTGGAGATGAACGTGATGCTGAGCACCACGTTGAACACCGGACACGCCCACGGCCTGGCCGAGGAAACGATCATCCTGCCGGTGCTGGCACGCGACGAGGAACCGCAGCCGACCACCCAGGAATCGATGTTCAACTACGTCCGTCTCAGCGACGGCGGTCCCCGCCGCGTCCCCGGCCCGCGGAGCGAAGTCGAGGTGATCGCCACGCTCGCCGAACAGGTGGTCGGGGAAACCCGCGGCGTCGACTGGCAAGCGATGCACCAGACGGCCACCATCCGGGAATGGATCGCGGCGGTCGTTCCCGGCTACGAAAAAGTCGCGCAGATCGGGGAGACCAAGGAAGAATTTCAGATCGGCGGCCGCACCTTCCACGAACCGCAATTCGGGACCCCCGACGGACGCGCCGTGATGCATTCCCACACGCTGCCCCCGCTGGTCGGCAAGGCGGACGATCAGCTCCGCGTGATGACCGTGCGGAGCGAAGGCCAGTTCAACACGGTCGTCTACGAAGAGGAAGACCTTTACCGGAACCAGGATCGCCGGGACGTGATCTTGATGCACCCCGACGACCTCCAGCGACTGGGACTGCAACACGACCAAGCGGTCACGGTCCGGAGCGCCACCGGCGAGATGCGGGGTATCCTCGCGCGGGGCTACGCCGAGATCCGCGCGGGCAATGCGCTGATGTACTACCCCGAAGCCAACGTGCTGGTCGCCAAGCAAGCCGACCCGCAGAGCAAGACCCCGGCCTTCAAATGCACGGTCGTCACGCTACAAACAGAGTAGCGTGGCTGGACCCAGCCGATCCGTATTTTTTTTCTCCTTCTTCGATGAGCCCTCTCGTGGAACTTGCCGCTTCGATCATCGCCGATTCCGCCCGCCTTTCGCTCGGCTACGCCCGCCGCCTGTTGGAGAGCGTCAGCGAACCGCACTTCGCCTGCCTCGCCAAACCAGGCGGGCAAACGATCGCCTCGAACCACCCCGCCTTCGTCTACGGGCACCTCAGCCTCTACGCCCCGCGGATCCTCCAGGAACTGGGGCACGACGCGACGGCCTACGAACCGACCGATGCGTACGCCGCGCTGTTCAATCCCAGCGCAGAGTGCCGAGACGATCCGGACCGCGAAATCTACCCGCCGATGGAGGAGATCCTCGAGCGGTTCTTTCCCGGTTACGAAGCGGCCCTGGCGGCCATCGAGCAAGCGACCGCGGACCAGTTGGCAGCCGAAAACCCGAACGAGAAGATGCGCAGCAAGTTCGCGACCGTCGGGGGCATGCACGGCTTTTACGTCGGCGGTCACATGATGATCCACATGGGCCAGATCAGCGCCTGGCGGCGGATGATGGGATTCGGCGCCGCCTGATCGGCAGTCGCGGGCTAGGCCGAGGACCCGCGGCCGATCAGCAGGTAGAGGATCGGGCCGATCGGGCTGGTGAAGAGAATCACCAGCACCCAGATCACCCGCATCGTCGAATCGAGTCGTGGATTCTTGATCGCATGGATCAACGCCCACAGCCACAGCACGAAAATCGCGAAGCCGATCAAGGCGATGACCGCGGCGATCCCCAGCCCTCCCGCATCTTGGGCCTGGGCGAGCAAGTTGATGGACTGCAGCAGCATGGTGCGTCTCCTGGAAGCGATCCGCGGGGCAATTCAAAGCGTCGATAAGCCCCTATTTTAGGGACCGCTGGAGGGCCTCGCGAGGCTGCGGGAACGGCGAAGCGATACGCGGCGGTGGCGGGGTGGCGGCGTTCTCGCCTGCGACGATCAGCGGGCGTCGCGGCATCACCGCCCGCGCCGCCTGCAGGCGTTGAAACGCTTGTTCCAGCTCGGCTTCCTGCCACGGCTTCGGCTCCGCTTCCGGCGGACGGGCAGGTCCCCCGGGCAGCGTTCCAGCAGCGGCGGCCGTCGCCGGCGGCATCGGCTGACGACCCGTGGCCGCTTGCGCGGGACCGCGCAGTTCCTGCTCCCCATGCTGCCGCCGGAAACTGGTTTCCCAGCGGGCACATCCGCCGGCTCCGACCAGGAAGCATCCCAGCAGTGCCGCGACCATCAGCGCTCGTCGATCAGGCATGCTCGGGGAAACTCCATCACCACGGAAAAAACCGCTCGGCCATCCTCAGCCGAAAACGCCCGCCAGCGGGCCGTGGTAATCGAATCGTCGTTCCGCTTATGCCGCATTCACCGATTGTCGCGGGCAACCCCCTATCGGAATCCCCGGGGGCCGAGCAAGTCGAACATCAGGAACGACCCGCATACCCCCGGACCTCCCCCCAGCCGTCAAAGTTTACCGTCGGAAGGGGGATTCTCGGTGGCCTGATGGAAATCTGCCAGGGTGGGC
>CAYNVI010000191.1:0-8499 GCA_964400585.1 uncultured Pirellulaceae bacterium
TGGGGCGACTCCTGGCGTCGTCACAGGTCGTGGGGCGACTCCTGGCGTCGTCACACGGCAGGGCGTGATCGCTTGGCTGGTCTTGTTGATCACGCTTGGCGGGCTCGCTGCGGCACTCCGGTTTGAGCCCCCGCGGGGCATTCGGATCCCGGGTTTCGCCAAGCCGCTGCCGGAGCTGTGCAATGCGCAGCGGATGCTGGGGATCGATTGCCCGGGCTGCGGATTGACCCGCAGCTTCGTCCTCTCGGCCCAGCAGCAATGGGGCCGGGCGTTCCAGATCCATCCCTTCGGCGCGATGGCCTTCGGGTTCCTGATGCTGTTGCTGCCTTACCGGTTGTGGCAGGCGAGCCGGTTAGCCCGCGGTCGCCCGCCGCGGAGCACCACCGTGATCGAACTGGCGGTGCTGGGAGCCTTGGCCGGCAGCAGCGTGCTCTGGTGGGTCGCGCGGCTCTTGAGCGGCGCGGCGAGCGGGGCTTAGAGCCCCCATGTTGGCTTTCCACGGGGGCGTTCAGTCGGCAAACAGTTCGCCGCCGGCCGCTTCCGAGGTCATCAAAGTATTCTTGACGACTTGGCGGACGCGTCGCGTGGCCACTTCCTCGTTCAGCTTCGCGATGGCCGCCTTGATCGGCATCGAGCCGAGGTCGCCTTCGATCCGATCGCGGAGCGCGACTTCGCCGGCCTCGACTTCCTGAGGGCCCACCACGGCCATGTAGGGGATCAGTTCGAGCTGCGCATCGCGGATCTTCGCTTGCACCTTGCTGTTGCGAAGATCGGTCGTCGCTCGCAGGCCCGCGGCTTCCAGTTGCTGGGTGACCGCCACCGCGTAGTCGGTCGTCTTTTCCGACAGCGGCAGCACGCGGATCTGTTCCGGTGCCAGCCACAACGGGAAGGCCCCGGCGAAGTGCTCGATCAGCATCCCGACAAACCGTTCCAACGAGCCGAACGGGGCGCGGTGAATCATCACGGGCCGGTGCCCCGTGTTGTCGGTGCCGACATATTCCAAACCGAACCGTTCGGGCAGGTTGTAATCGAGCTGGACCGTGCCCAGTTGCCAGGAGCGGCCGATGCAATCCCGCACCATGAAGTCGGCTTTGGGACCGTAGAAGGCGGCTTCCCCTGCTTCTTCCTGGAAGCTCAGGCCGGAATCTTCCAGCACGCCGCGTAGCGCGCCTTCGGCCCGATCCCAGTTTTCCTCGCTGCCGACGTACTTGTCACTGTCGGGGTCTCGCAAGGAAAGCTGCACCCGGTAATCGGACAGCCCCACCGATTCGAGCACGAATTTCGTCAGCTCGATCGTCGCCCGAAATTCGTGCTCGACCTGATCGGCGGTGCAGAAGATGTGGGCGTCGTCTTGGGTCAGCCCCCGGACGCGCAGCATCCCGTTCAGTTCCCCCGTCTGTTCGTGCCGGTAAACCGTGCCGAACTCGAACAACCGCAGGGGAAGCTGGCGATAAGAGCGGGGCTGCGCTTTGAAGATGTGGCAGTGATGCGGGCAGTTCATTGGCTTGACCAAGTACCGCTCGTGCATCGTCTGCCATTGCTGCAAGACCTGGCGACGATCTTCGGCCGACGCCGAAGCGCTGTAGTCGGGCAGGGTGACCCCCAGGACCTCCGCGGCCGCCATCAGCTTTTCTTCGCTGTCGCGATCGAGCGAGCCTTCGCGGAGACGCTGGCTCCAGGCATCGACCAGCCCTCCCGCTTCGGCGCCGAACAGGGGGGCGAACTGGCTGTCGCGATAGTAGGGGAAATGGCCGCTCGTCTCATACAGTTCGACCCGACCGATGTGCGGGCTGTAGACCGGGTCGTAGCCGCGGCTGAGCAGTTCCTTGCGGAGGAAATTCTCCAGCATCACGCGGACCCGGGCCCCTTTCGGAAGCCACATGCAGAGTCCCGGGCCGACCTCGGGATGGAAGGAGAACAGGCCATGCTTTTTGCCGAGCACGCGGTGGTCGCGGCGGCGCGCCTCTTCCAGCAGTTCCAGATACGCTTTGAGGGCTTTCTTGTCGAAGAAGGCGGTGCCGTACAGCCGTTGCAGCTGCCGCCCGGAAGCGTCGCCTTTCCAGTGGGCTCCAGCAACACTGAGCAGCTTGATCGCTTTGATCATGCCGGCTTGCGGGATGTGGGGACCGCGGCAGAGATCGACGAATTCGCCCTGGCGGTAGAAGCTGACCTCTTCCTGATCGCCCAGACCGGTCTCGATATGTTCGACCTTCAGGTCTTGCTTCAAGTCACGGCACAGCTGGACCGCCTCTTCCCGGGGCAGGCGGAACCGCTCGAACGGTTCCTTCTGTTTGATGATCTTGGCCATCTCGGCTTCGATCTTGGGGAAGTCTTCCTCGCTGATCTTTTCCGGCAGGTCGAAGTCGTAATAGAAGCCCGTGTCGGTGGTCGGGCCGAAGGCGAGCGACACGCCGTCGAAGAGCCGCATCACGGCGCGGGCCATCACGTGGGCGGCGGAGTGCCGGAGGACGGCCAAGGCCGCTTCGTCGCGGGTCGTCAGCAGCTTGAGTCCCAGGGGGTGGTCGAGCTCGCTCAATTCGCCCAGCGGTCGACTCGCATCGACGATCTGTCCATCGATTTCGGCCGCCACGACCGAGCGGGCCAACCCTTCGCTGATCCCGCTTGCCACATCGAGGGCGGTGGCGGTGGTCGGGTGTTCCTGGAGCGTGCCGTCGGGCAATTGGACCGAGACCAGCGTTTCTGAAGCAGCCATGATGGCGTTCCTTCCTGGAGCGCGCCGCGGAACGCAATTTCCCCGCTGTTTCCCGCCCCCGGACCGGGGTGAGTCGAGCGGGAGGAGCACGCGGCGCAAAGGGTTTCGCAGCGGCCCACCCAAACGAAAGGTGTGCCTCGAGATCCGCAGGATGGCAACCCGCCAAGTCCCCCGTCAAGACGTCTGGGCGAGTGTCGCGTCAGAATCTAGTTTTCGGGATGCTGAGGGGGCAGCCGTCACCACGCGAACCGTTGCTCGGTTTTTGAGATCGCCTAACGAGCGGCCGCGGCCCGCTGGGTGACAAACCAGCCTTCGGGCGGGTCGGGCAACGCGAACGCCTCGTGGTAGCCGCGCTGCCGCGTTTCAATCCAGGCCAGCGTCGCGCCGTAGGTTCCGCGGCTCCGCTGCTGGATGGCACGGCGAATCCGTCGTTTGGCGGCCGAAAAATCTTGGCGGGCGGCCGCCGCCACCGCCAGGTTGGCCAGGGCGGCATGCTGGCTCGGATGGGCCGCCAGGGCTTCCCGCCAGGTCGTTTCGGCCGCCGGCCAATCGCCCTGTTGGGCCAGGGCGTTGCCGCGGCGGACCGCGGCGCTGCCCGGCAGCCACCACGGGACGGCCAACGTGACCTCGTCCCGTTGCACACTCGGGGACAGCAATTCCCACAGCTGACGACTTGCGAAGCGCGCCGCCGGGTGGTTCGCATCGCCCGCCGCGGAAGCGGGCCCGACGTCGATTGCGTCCCCCCCGGGAGCCGCTTCGGCCGGGCTGGGCGATCGTGCGAAGCTGACCAGCACGCGGTCGGCCAGCGGTCGGGCTTCCGCCACGTCGTACAGCCGCCAGGCGATCGCCAGCGTTTGGGGTCTCGACGGGGTGTCCGCCGCGTCGGCGGGCCCGCCCGACGGGCCGGCTCGATCGAGACCGCCGGAAGGCGGGGCGGGCAGCGGGGGGCTGGACCGTGAAATCGGCTGGCGACGAGCGGACCGCTCCGGCAGGATTTCTCCCATCAGCAAATAGTCGACCCCGGCCTCGCGGGCCCGCGGCAGCAACGCCAGATCGCTTGGCATCCGGGGTTCGGCCGAGGCGAGCTGGATGCCGGAAGTAGGAGGCAGCTGTTCGCTGTCCAGTGCATCGACGGCCCGTCCCGGGGCCCGCGGACGTGTGTTCCAAAGCTGATTTCGCACCGCTTGGGCTTCACGAGCCGGCCCGGCCAACGGAGCGATCGCGACCCGTTTCCCGACCGCCGAGGCGATTCCCGGCGGCGACCAGACGTAGAGGGGGGCGGTCGTTTGGCAGCCTCCGGCCGCCGCCAGCAGCAGCGTCGCGAGCCCCAGGTTTCCGCACCGCCACCGCGCAGCGGCGAACACCGGAACGCAACGTAGCAGGCACGGGAAGGGGGGCGGCATGGTCGAGCGGCGCCAACCGGCGCGTTTTCCAAGGGACGGAAGGGATCTCCCGGTCGTTCCCGAGGTACTGATTGCGGCCCGCTGGCGTCAAGATCCGTTCGCCGGGGGCGGGCTGCCGAAATTGCACGCCTTCCCGAAACTCGCCAGCTCGATCCGGGTTAAAACGAGGGGCCGGGGATCCGCGAAAAGGGCCGGGAAGCCGCGGACGACACGGATGCGATCTTTTTCACTCCCCTGGCGCCTCGATTACGATTACGGGAGGCCCGCTCGGGCGATCCCCGCTATTTTTCCTCGGTTGTTAGCTAGCGAATCCGCATCATGCGAATCAGCGATCTTTTCTCTCGTCTCCCCCCTCTCCGGTCGCGATCCCTGGCCCTCCTAGCGGTGACGGTCTTGGGCTGGGGTCCGGCTGGGCGGCCGGTCCTAGGGCAAGAACCGGCGAGCGAAGCGGCTGCGCCGGCGGCCGCGGAAATGTCGGTCCCCGCCACGCTGGCGGCGGACCAGAACGCGGCAACCAGCGAAGCGGACGCCTCCGGTGCCGAGCCAGCGGCGGGTCCGGGGGCAGGCGAGCCCGTTTCGCCGTCGGATCGGGAGCGGGCGGCAGGCCCAACCGAGGGATTGCGGTTCAATTTCTCCGCAACGCCTTGGCGCGATGTGCTCGAGTGGCTGGCAGAGGAAGCCGACTTATCACTCCGTGCCGAGCATTACCCCCCCGCCACGCTCACCTTCATCGATCCTTCACGCACCTATTCGCCCTCCGAAGCGCTCGATCAATTGAACCGGTTGCTGCTCGATCGCGGCTTTGCCCTGGTCCGCCGCGGGCGGTTGTTGATCGTGATCGACTTAGAAGACCCGGCGGCGGAAAAGTACATCGAAAACATTGCCGAAGTCGTCACCCCGGAAGAGCTCGACGGACGCGGCGAGTCGGACATTGTGAAATGCATTTTTTCGCTGGGCGCGATGTCAGCCGACGCGGCCGAGTCGGAACTGAAGCAGATGGTCGGTCCGGGGATGCCGATGACCGTCCTGCCCTCGGCCCGCCGCGTCGTCGTCACCGATACGGTGGCGCGGCTGAAAGCGATCCGCTCGGTCCTGAAAGATGCGGAGGAAGCGGGCAGTGAGGTCATCGAGATCCCCCTGCAACATCGCGGGGCGGAAGAAATTCTGGTCCTGGCGCGTCCCCTGCTGCAACTGGAGACCGGCGAGAACGCCAATGAGGAAATCCGGATCGCGGTCGATCCTTTTGGCGACCGGCTGTATGCCGTGGGCAACCCGGCGCAGATCAGCTTGCTACGCGGCGTGGTCGAAAAGGCGGACCAACCGATCGAGATGGAGGAAGGGAGCGAGGGGACGGAAGCGAAACTGCCCGAGCTGCGGAGCTACCCCGTGGCCGTCGCCGATCCGGCCACCGTGTTTGATGTGTTGCAGACGCTGCTGGCAGGGTTGCCCGACACGCGTTTGACCATCGACCCCGAATCGAATGCCGTGATCGCCTTCGCTCGTCCCGAAACGCACGCCAAGATCCAAGCGACCCTCGATCACCTGGAAGGCAAAGGGAAGCAGCTGGAGGTGATCCAGCTACGGCGTCTGGAGCCGCAGGCGGCCCTGCTGACGATCAACAAGTTCTTTGGCAAGACCGAAGAAGGGACGCAAGGCCCGACGGTCGACGGGGACCCGCTCACCAAGCGGTTGTGGGTGCACGGGACGCCTGACGAAATCACCAAGACGAAGGACCTGATCGAGCAACTCGAAGGGTCCGATGCGGCGGGGCCGTTGGGAGACCGTGTCCGCATCCTTCCCTTCACCGGCCAGAATGCCACCGAGACGCTGGAGCAGGTGCGGATGCTGTGGGAGATGTCAGGCCGCAAAGCCAAGATTCGCGTCGTCACCCCTTCCCGGTCGAGTGCTGCGGGGGAGGGGTTCCCGCAACGCTCCTTGCAACGTGATGCGGGAACCTTACGAGAGGACCCGCGGCCGGTCGGTCGGAACGAACCCGCCCCGGCCGAAGGGCGCGAAGGGGATGCTTCGAGCGGTTCGGAAGAGCGCCCCGCCGGCTCGGAAAACGCCCTCCAAGAAGCCTTCTATCGCACGGCCCTCGACGCCACGCAGTTGGTCAGCCAGCAGACCGCCGGCACGACGCCCAGCGGTGAGGACGAAGCGATACGCGCGACACGCGCCGAGGGGACCGAATCGAGCGACGCGGAATCGACTGCGCCCGCCGGAGGGGACCCGGCCGAGCAAGAGACCGCTCCCGGCCAAGAGACCGCTCCCGGCGATATCGTGATCTCGCTCACGCCTCAAGGGATGATCGTCGTCGGCGATGATCCGGTCACCTTGGCCGAGTTCGAAGAACTGATG
Source organism: uncultured Pirellulaceae bacterium (assembly GCA_964400585.1). Taxonomy (GTDB): domain Bacteria; phylum Planctomycetota; class Planctomycetia; order Pirellulales; family Pirellulaceae; genus CAYNVI01. Next base: position 6,475 of record CAYNVI010000191.1, read on the forward strand.
CGGACGGTCACCGAGCAGGCTTCCGCCAGCGGCGCACCGCCGACGGTCTTCTGGCTCAAGTACGTCAAAGCCTCGGTCGCTTCGCAGATGATCAACGCGGTGCTCTCGGGCGGCGAGGCCGGCAGCGAGGGGATGGCCGAAGCGGCGGGAAGCCTGTTGGGGGAACTCGGCGGCGGGATGCTGGGCGGGCTGATGGGCTTGGGCGGCAGCGGCGGAGGCGGAGGCGGGGAAGCCGGCCCCATCCTGACCGCCACCGGATCGGTCAGTATCACCCCCGATGACCGCCTGAACGCCTTGATCGTCCAAGCCAACGCCCTGGACATGCAGTTGATCGAAAAGATCCTGGAAGTGATCGACCGGCAGGAAAGCCCCGAAGACGTGCAGACGCAGGCCAAGCCGCGACTGATTCCGGTGATCTACCAAGAAGCACAGGCGGTCGCCGAGATCGTCCAGAGCGTGTTTGCAGAGAAGATGGCAGGGTCGGGCGAAGGCGGGGGTGGCCGGGGCGGTGGTAATGGTCAGCCTTCACCGCAGGAATTCCTCGCGGCCCTGCGGGGCGGAGGACGCGGCGGCGGCGGCGGGAGCGGGGGCGGGGGCGAAAAGAGCGAACCGACCAAGGTGACGATTGCAGTCGACCAACGGAGCAACGCCCTGATCGTCACCGCCACACCGCAAGATTTTGCGGAAATCCAGGAACTGGTCGAAGCGATCGATCAAGGGGGGATGGATAATGAAGAGACCGTCCAAGTGGTCCAGCTCAACGGAGCGATCAATCCCTCGGTCGTCCAGACGGCCCTCGAATCGGTCCTAGGAGCCCAAGCCAAGACCGCTTCGAGCAATCCCGAAAGCGGTTCCTCGCGTCCGAGCGGCAATGCCGATGCGGACGAGGAACGCCGGCAGAGCGACGCGAGCGAAATCCGGCGGCGGATCGAAATGTTCCGCGCAATGCGGAGCCGGGGGGGAGCCCCCTCCGGACGCGGCGGCTCGGGCGGCGGACGCGGCGGTTCGGGCGGCGGACGTGGCGGTCCCCGGGGCCGTTAAGCGAACGACGAGGGCGAGGCGGTCGTCGCCTCCCCGCCTGCCATCCTTCCTCTCCTCTCCCCTCCGATCCCGCAGTCACCTCATGATCATGGAAGCCGGCGAAATCCTTCGCAAACGCGGGCTGCTCACCGAAGAACAGTTGCGTCAGAGCCTTTCCGCCGACGCCCCGACCGTCATCCAGTCGGCGGTCAGTCTCGGTTACGTGGACGAGCGGGATGCGCTGCAAGCCCTGGCCGACGAAGTGGGGCTGGACTTTGTCGACCTTCGTGAAACGGAAGTCGACCTGAGCGTCCTGAAAGGCTTCCCGCAAAAGCTGATCTATCGCCAGTCGCTGTTCCCGATCCGCAACGATAACGGGGCGGTCGTGGTGGCGACCGCCGATCCCCTCGATCTCTATCCGCTCGATGAAGCGAGTGCGGCGATCCGCAAAAGTGTGATCCCGGTGGTGGCCGAGCGGGGCGAGATCGCCCGGCTGGTCAAGCAGCACATGGGCGTCGGCAGCGAGACGGTCGAAGGCCTGATGGCGGCGACCAGTGAAGAGGAAGAGGTGGAACTGCTCGATGCGATCGAGACCGATGGCAGCGAACTATCGGAGATGGCCCAGGAAGCGTCGGTCGTCCGCCTGGTCAATGAAATCCTCTTGGAGGCGGTCGAGACGCGGGCCAGTGACGTCCATATCGAAAGCCAGGCCGACGGGCTGGTGATCCGCTATCGGATCGATGGGATCTTGCATCCCCAACCGGTCCCGCCGGAGATCAATCGGTTCCAAGCGGCGATCATCAGCCGCCTGAAGATCATGGCACGGATGAACATCGCCGAAAAACGACTGCCTCAGGATGGTCGGATCAAGTTGCGGGTCCACGGCCGGGAGGTCGATATCCGGCTCAGCGTGATCCCCATGATTCACGGCGAGGGGTTGGTGATGCGGATCCTCGATAAAGGCAGCATGGTGTTCAGCCTGCAAGGGCTGGGGATGGATCCGCT
>CAYNVI010000192.1:0-8480 GCA_964400585.1 uncultured Pirellulaceae bacterium
GTAAAGCCGCTCCGGATTTTGCACGGCGCTGTTGTCCTTCAGCGCGACCTTCATGTAGGCGCTAAAAAACCCGGCCAACAGGGGCACGCAAAGGATCAGCTCCAGGTGGTAGCGGATGATAAAGACTCCCAGGAACAGGGCGGCTCCGCAGGCATAAAAGAACATGCTGACCAACAGCCGCTGGTCGTCGTAATAGGCGAACGAATGACGATACGCCGCCGCCACCTGCTTGTTACCGATCTGTCGATATTCCGCAAAGCGTTTGCTCGCCATAAAAAACGCGCCTACCAACCAGTAGGCAAGGATCAATGACATCGGGGGCAACTGGGACGCAGACACGGTGAACCACCCGAGCAGTAAACGGATCGGGTTGTTCACCGACTCCGAAACGACGTCGAGGTAGGGAAGTTCCTTCGATCGGATCGGCGGAACGTTGTAGACCAACCCCATCACCAACAAGGCGGCTGCGGCCAATAGGAAGGAAACGTTGATCGAGGCCGCCAACAGCAAGCCGACCGTTCCCAACCCGATCCACTCCGCGTAGGCGATGCCGATGTGAACCTGTCCGGAGGGGATCGGTCGGCGGGCTTTGCTCGGGTGCCCTTGATCGTGCGGGGCGTCGAGGATTTCGTTGATCACGTAGTTGCTGGAAGCGATCAAGCAGGTCGCCAACAGGGCTACAGGGATCGCCCGCAACTGTTCCGCCGCAAAGGGCGTCATCTCGTAGAAATAGGCGAGCACGACCCCTGCCAACATGAACACATTCTTGAACCAATGATCGGGCCGAGCGATCTGCAAGTAGGGGGCGATCGTCGCCCAAACGCGGCCAGACGCGGGCGTCAGCTGCGCTTCGCCGACGAAGGGAACCGTCTCCCCTGGGGAAAAAGATTCCTGGGAAGTGGGAGGGGAAGAAGAGTTCGTGCGTTTCATCGAGAGACCACCTGTTGTCGAGGAGTGCCGGCGCCTGCCGACGAGGTTTCCAGGGGAGTGGTGAGATAACGTTCCATCCAGACGGCCAGCACCAAAATCGACCACAGCAGATTGCCATGCCGTGCGCTCCCCCTTCCATGGGCCTCCCAGAGGCGGCGCACCACAGCGAGATCGAGATAGCTGCCGAGCGCCGACGCGGGGTCGAGCACGACCTCGTGGAAGAGCTCGCGGAGCGGTCCCCGCAGCCATTCATTCAGCGGAATCTCGAACCCCTGCTTGGATCGGTGCGTGATCGTCCGAGGCAACCAGGTTTGACCGATCCGCTTCAGCATCCATTTGGTTTCTCCCGCGCGAATCTTCCACTCCGAAGGGAGTTGCCAGGCCAGCTCCATCCATTCGTGGTCGACCAGCGGAGGACGCACCTCTAGGCCATAGGCCATGCTGGCACGATCGACCTTGGTGAGGAAATCATCGGGCAGCATGATCGACATATCGGTAGCCAGCATGCCGCGAATAGGATCGCGCTCCCATGAGCCAAAGGCCGTGACCGCCGCGTGCTGGGGCCGATAAGGCTCCCCGAGAGCCGCGAGACAGGGCCGGAGCAATTGCCGACGGAGCGGGTTACGGCAAAGCATTAAGGTGTTGGCGTACGCCTCGGCCACCGGCAGCGCCAAATTGGTCAGCGTCGTTTTGCCGCGCAGCGGACGGGGCAGCCAATCGGCCTGCGGCCAACATTCGGCCAGACGCCCCAAACAGGCTTGCCGAAACCAGCCGGGCATTCGTTGACGCCAAACCGCTTCCCGCAGGTCGTGCGCATGCCGCGCGTAGCCCGCGAATCCTTCATCCCCTCCATCCCCCGACAACACGACTTTGACATGCTGGCTGGCCAGTTCGGCGACCCGCATCGTGGGGATCGCCGAGGCGTCGGCGAACGGTTCGTCATAGAATCGTGTCAGCGAATCGAGCGACGCAACGGCATCGGCGGTCACGATCGCGGATGTGTGATCGGTGGCGAACCGTGCCGCCACCGTGCCGGCATGCTCGAGCTCGCTGTAGCGGGCTTCTTCAAATCCGATCGAAAACGTTTTGACGGGCGTTCCGTTGGTGCCTGCCAGGATTGCCGTGACGGCGCTCGAATCGAGCCCGCCACTCAGGAAGCTACCGAGCGGAACATCCGAAATCCGATGCGTTTCGACGACCTCCTCCAGTTTGTCGCGGAGCGTTTCCTCCCATTGCTGCACCGTCCGTGTCGGTTCGCACACTTCGGGCAACTGCCAATACCGGCCCCCGCGGGGCTGCCAATCTCGCCGGTCGATCCACAATGTCGAAGCCGGGGGCACCTTGGCGATCCCGCGAAAAATCGAACGTTCCCCGGGGACGAATCCGAACGCCAGGTAATCCTCCAGGGCCTGCAAATCGATCTCCCTGCGGAATCCGCCCGCCGCCAAGATCGCTTTCAATTCCGAACCGAAGACCAACCGATCCTGGTCGCAGGCGTAATACAACGGTTTTTGCCCGAACCGATCACGAGCCAACAGGAGGCCTTGACGGCGTCGATCCCAAAGCGCGAAGGCAAACATTCCCCGCAGCCGCCGCACGGCCTCGATGCCCCCATCTTCGTACAGATGCAGGATGGTCTCGCTGTCGGATTGGGTCCGGAAACGATGGCCTCGAGCAAGCAACTCGCCGCGGAGTTCCCGATAGTTGTAGATTTCCCCGTTAAAGACCAGTTGGAGAGCCCCGTCTTCATTGCCCATCGGCTGCGCCCCGCTCGCCAAGTCGATGATCGAGAGCCGCCGGTGCGCGAGTCCCAGCGCAGGTTCCTCGACGTAGAAACCTTCGGCGTCGGGTCCGCGGTGCGCGATCGCATCGGCCATCGCTTGGAGACGGGTGGGCTCGATCGGCCGTGACCGATCCCGATGGAAAATCCCGGCTATCCCGCACATCGATTATTCCTTCGGGTGGTCACGGCTGTTGGCAATGCTTGGCTTCCCGCCACGATCGATCGGGAACCGTTTCGTTGTCCATCGTTGCTTCCTGGCCCGCGGTGGGCCGCTCGCTCGCTTCCGCCGGCCCCCGCACGTCACCGCGGCGGTCTTTGACGATCCGAGCCGGATTCCCGACCACGATCGCGTAATCGGGGACCGGTTTGGTGACGACCGCGCCGGCGCCGACGACGCAGTGCCGCCCGACGCTGGCCATCACGATCGCGCGGTCCCCCAGCCAACTGTCCTCGCCGATCGTGACCCGCGGCCAGTGCCCCGGCTGTTCCCGGATCGGTACATCGAGACGCTCGATCCCGTGCTGTTTGGCGCCATTGGTGATCGAGACCTGGGAGCCGATCAACACGTCGCGTTCAATCGTGACTTTGCCCAGTACGGCATAAGGACCGATGTAGACTCCGCGACCGATCCGCGTCTGCGGATGTGAAAAGAGGACGCCGAAGCCGATCAAACAATCGTCTTCGACTTCCGCCAGCACGCTCCGGTAGAAAGCGCGGCGCGCATACGCACCGGTCAAGCCTGGCAGGACCGCCATCGTTTGCGACCAACTGGCGATCGCCCGCTGGTCACCGGCGAGCGCCCGGTGGCAGGCATACAAGCCGCGCAGCGGACGCGTTCCCAACCAAGCAGCGCCCGCGGCCGATCGCTTCAACCAGCCATGCAAACGTGCGGCCAACCGCGTTCCTCCCTGATGATCCATCGGCTCATCGCGCAGCCTGCGTGACGCCGCTCGAGGGAGGACGTCGGGCCGCCACGGGGACCTGCCAATCCTCTCCGGCCCCACCCTCCGGCCCGTTTGCCGGGACCGCTTCCTGTTTGCAGGAAGCTTGCTCGCTCCAGACCGCAGCACGATCCGCAAACCGCCGCTGGGCCACCTCGAAAGTCATCATCGCCAGCAGCAAAAACGTGTGATTGCCGCGTTTACTTTCATGCGATTCGATGACCCCCCGTACCGTTTCCGGCTGGAAGACACCTCGGTCGAGGCAACGCGGGTCGAGCAGAAGTTCGCGGACAACCCCTCGCAGCTCGCGGCGCAGCCACAACCCCATCCGCTCGTAAGGCTGATAACCGGGCAGTCCCAATTTGGCGCAGGCCCGCAACTTCAAGGCACCGGCACGACGTCGCAACGGACCGGCAGTCATCGGTGTCCCCACATTGGCATTGATCACATGCAGCAGCTCGGGACGGCAGCGCTGCAAGATATAACGCTGGATCGTCTCGTCCCGCTTCAACTCGACGGGGGCTGCCAACAGCAGATCGATCAAATCGCGGTCGAGCATCGGAACGCGAACATCACAAACCGAAGCGAACTTGCCGAGACTAAGCGTGGTTTCTCGTCGTAACCGCTGGGCGACGAAGCAATGCCAGATCGCTTGGCGGGGATCTTCCAGCGACGGGATCGCGGCGAAGGCTTCGTCGAAAGCGGCTCGAGGCGCCGTCTCCATGGCCCGCGCGTAGGAACCACGAAACAGCTGCCCGGGTACCCCCTCCAGCATGTAAGCCTGCAACCGTGAGAACAACCAGGCTTTCGCTTCCGCCGTCGTGTTCAGCTGCATCGCCTCGCGGTCCAGCGAATACGCATACGCCTTTTCCATGTGCATCAATTCGCCGGCGTGCCCTCGCAACAGCACGCGGATTCCCTGTTGACGGTAAACCGGCAGGGTTGGCATCACGATGCATTGGGAAAGGTACTGCCCACCGGTCAGCTCGACCATGCGTTCTAAATGCTGCGGGAACTGCGCCAGGAAACCGTCGTCGAGCAAATGGTTGTGATGACGACACCCCAGCCGCGTGGCCATCGCTTCGGCGCAGCGCAGGTCCAAGCTGCCCGGCATTCCTAAACAAATCGTCTTCAGATCCACCTCACGATGATCGACCAGACCGAGGATCGTGCGGGCGTCCAGTCCACCCGACAAGGCCAACCCCAAACCGTCGGTGCCGCGACTGCAGCGGCGGACCGCCGCGACGGTGGCGGCACAAATCGCCTCCAGCCAATCCTCCCGTCGTCGGCTGTTCCGACGGCCCGCGGTTCGCCGTATAGGAACGTACCGTCACCCTTCCGGAATCGCGCTGGAATTCCAAGAGCCCGCCGGCCGGTAACACTTGGATGTTGCGATACATCGTATGACAGCCCAGGTACTGACCGAAGGTAAAAAACTGGGCGAGACCCTCTGGGGAGACATCGGCGGCCGCGCCGGCAGCGAAGAGCGCCGGCAGCGACGTCGAGAACCGCAGCCCCTCCTCGTCCGCCGTCCAGTAGAGCGGTCGTTGCCCGAAGCGATCGTTGATCACCCGCACGACGCCCTTCGCATCGTCGGCGAAGATGGCGATGAATCCCCCCTGAACCTGTTCCAAAAACCGATCTCCCGCAGCAGCGTAGCCGCGGAGGAAAGCGCCCGCTCGATCACTCCTCGGCTGCTCTGCTGGGAGGGCATAGAGATCCCCGAACAACGTCACTTCGCCAGAGATCCCGTCGCACTTCGTCCCCGCCTGCCCGAGCGCCGCACCGTCATGCGTCAAGCGGCCGACGGCGGTTGTACGGGTTCCATCGATGCGTCGCCCCTCGACGTACCAAGGCTCGCGTGGCGCTGCCGCCAGCATCTGGTCGAGTTCCCCCGCGATCGACTCGCGAGGCTTGGTCGACAAAATTCCCATCACGCTTGTCATCGGAGACTACCTTTCAGAGGACGGCAAAAAAACGACGTGGCGTTGCGGGCCGGAGTCTGGCCGTGCTGAGGCCCGCGGACACGAGCGACGACCGACATCGGCAAATAACTCCCCGCCCAGCGACCGAGGGCACGCGGCGAGCGAGCCACCCGCCATGCTTCGTGGAAGTAATGGCGGGCCCGCTGCTGATCGCCGTGGTCGTAACAGGCCACCGCCAGCGCGTCATACAACGTGGCCAGTCGCTGCCGTCCTGCGGCCGCCGCCAACCAGGCCGCGCGTCCCCGTTGCTGCAAGAGCACGTCGAGTTCCGCCGTCAGCATCGCGCGACGGTCCCACATCCCTTGGTGGGCATGCATCCCGTAGCAGGTCAGGGGCTGATCGACGTACGCAAAGCGGAAGCGGGAGGCGATCCGTAGCCACAGGTCGTAGTCCGCCACCGTGTTGCCCTGCAGCGCAGGCGAGCAACCGCCGAGCTGTTCCAGCACGTCACGCCGGGCCATCACACTGGAGTTATAAAGCGGGTTGCCGAGCAACAACTTCGCGTAGCAGTCCCCCACCATCGCTGCGGGTTGGGCCCCCGGATTCAGCGGTGGGACTTCCTGCTCGCTGACCGCATCGCGATGGCTGACCGCCGTGTGGACCAGCCCCAAACAGGGATCGGCCGCCCAGGCCGCAACCTGTGCTTCCACTTTGGTCGTGTCCCACCAATCGTCTTGATCGAGGAAGCCGACGAATGCTCCGCGGCTCGCCTCGATCCCGCGGTTCCGAGCGGCGGCCACGCCGGCATTCGCCTGGGAAATGACTTGAATCGACGGTTCGAAGCGACGGAGGATTGCGCGCGAACCGTCGCTCGAACCATCATCGATCGCCACCAGTTGCAGCGGCTGATACGTTTGGCCCAGCACGCTCCGAATCGCGCGTTCGACGAAGCGTTCTCCGTTATAGACGGGCAGGACCACGCTGACGAGCGGTTGCGACTCCGTGCCGATCCGCAGTCGACGCGGCGGGCCGCCCGACGACTCCCGCAGTTCCCGCTCAGCCCCGGCCGCCGGGACGCGGGGCAGGGGGGGGGATCTTGCGGCGCGGGTCTCAGTCATGCTGGGCATCCAAGGAAGGGGCTGGGACAGGGTGATTCGGCGGTCGACGCAACAATCCCAGCATCAAATGCTCCAGTCGTCGCGTGTTCGTCTCCGGAGAAAAGCAGGCGGCGATGCGTCGCCGCGCCGCTGCGCCCATCCGGCAGGCCTCCGCCGGCGAGTCGATCAGTTGTTGCAACCGCGTGGCCAAACCGATCGCATCGTCTTGCTCGACCAACCATCCCGTTTCGCCATCGACGATGATCTCGCAGGGGCCTTGGCAGCGGCAGGCGATCACCGGTTTCCCCATTGCTCCGGCTTCCACCAGCACGAGTCCAAACGATTCCTGCCGTGACGGGAGGACGAGCACGTCGGCGGCGGCCAACCATGGCTGAATATCTTCCTGGAAGGGAACCAGCCGCACACGCTCGCCCAGTTGCCGACGTGCGATCTCGGCACGGAGCGCAGGTTCCAGGGGACCCTCGCCGATCAGGCAAGCCTGCACCGGCAGATCGGAAGGCAAACGTGCCAATGCTTCCAGGATCAGAGCTGGATTTTTACGGTCGATGAACTGACCGACATAGAGGATCGTCCAACCTCCGGGCTTCAAATTCCCCCGCGCCCGGGTCTCGGCGAGCCGGGCGGCGGGGAGAGGTTGCGGGTCGAACCGCAGGCTGTTGTAGACCACCGCTGCTGCAGACAAGGGCGTCGTCCCGGCGAAGACGGCGCGGGCCGCTTGCGACTCAAACACCACTTGATCGGCATGCCGACGAATCATCCGCTGCATCCAACGCAGGGGAAACAACTGCGACATCGCGTTGCCCGGACGGAGGACCTCATGGATATGCCAAAGGTGCGGAACCCCCGTGAGTCGGGCCGCCAGGGCGGGCTCGAAAATCGCGGAGGTATTCGTGTAGACCAACTCGATGTGCTCACGCCGGATCAATTCCGCCAGTTGCCGCACGTGCTGCCAGGAGCGACCGAGCAGTTGCCGCCAATACCAGCCGTTCTTGTCGAAATAGAGCCAATGGCACATCGATTCGATGCGGGTCTCGATCCCCAGGCTCCGGGTCGCCTCGACCATCGGTCCCTCCCAGGGGAAGATCACCAAGGGATCGAACCGCTGCCGGTCCAGATGCCGCAGCGTCGTTTGCAGGCAATACTCCGCCCCGCCCCGTTCTGCCGAATGGGCGGCGAAGAGGAGACGGGTCGGGGAACTGGGCGAGTGCATCCGGCGGACGTCCAAGGAGGCTTTTACACAGAGGAAGGTTGTTTAGCCATCGCTTGCCGCGTTCCTGCCGCGGCGAGGGCGGGGCGGTGAGTTTTCGAAAGGCTGCGGTGAGGGGGGCACGGTCCGTCAAGTCCAGTGGGAAAGATCCCGCTGCAGCCGATCGGCCAAACGGCGATTATGCGGACGGTAGTGGTCCGACAGCCAGCGGCGTTCGCGCTGCCGCATCCGTGGCTTGGCGAGCTGGCGGAGGCGGGAATAGCCGAGTTCGAAGAGCCGATGCCGCAGCGAGGTGGGCAGGAGGTGCCGCACACCGCTGCCGCGCCACAGGACGCGGGCCCAGCCAGGTGGCTCGGGCGGCTGGCTTCCGTTTTCCCGAATCGGTTCGACGAAGCGGTTCCGCTGCGGATCGAGCCCGAGGAAATCGACAAGCTCGTCCATCGTCTTTTCCGGCTCCCGCACCAAGTCCTCGAACAACAAAACCTTCAACGACGAAGCCGGAAAGAGCTGCTGGTACCGCGCCAGTTGCTGGTCGTAGTACCCGGTGTCGAGATACGTCCGATAGGGCCCGTCCCC
>CAYNVI010000193.1:0-8448 GCA_964400585.1 uncultured Pirellulaceae bacterium
CCAAAAAACCGCCTCATCAGAGATGTGTGGAACCGTGAGCCCGGGGGGAGGGTGTCTGTGGTCAGTCTCGATTGTGTAGACACCAATGCCCGCCGGGAGGGCCCTGCGAAACCGCCCCAAAAAAAGGCGGACGCCCTTTCGCTGCACTCGGAGCCTCAGCGCGGGGAGGCTGGGGGCTGTGGCGGCCGAAACGCGTACGTCCCGTCCCCTTGATAAACGAGCTCGCGTTCCGGATAGCCTTGCGCCAGCAGGCGATCGGCTCGGATGAATACCCACTGGCGATCTGCAGGCGATAGCCGCTGTCGGGCAGCAGCGGGATCGAGTAGGTCTGTTCCCCGCGGACGCCCGCGGGTTCGGCGGCAGGAGGTCGCGGTGACGGATGCCAGGCAACACGCATGTTCAAGCGGTATGCCCCGGAGGGAACGTTTCGGGGCCATAGTCGATCTGCGAGGCAGCGGCGAGGTGGCTTGTCCCGCGGTCCGACAAGCCTTCGCCGACCAGCTGTGTGTGCAGCAGCACCTGATCGTCAAGCGTGACCAGCAAGGGCGTCCTGCCATCGCGAATCGGCCCGCGCAGGAAGGAAAGGAGATGATCGCCCGCCGGCAGCCGCAGCTGATAAGGGCCCGATCGCTCAAACGCCGAATCGGTTAAGCCGCTCGCTGGCTTTTCGCAGGGCCTTGCTTCAGCCACTGACGGATCTGCTCCAGTTCCTGTGGCCAGGCCTCGCTCGTTCGCCGCTCACAGAATCGTAAGAACATCCCATCGATCGTATCGGTCAGTTGCCCGATCGCTGCAATCCGTTCCTCGCTGTCCATCGACTCATCGTCGGTGGTCGCGATTTTGGCCCCCCCGATCGCGAACGTTTCCGCTTGCAGAACGCATTCGAACCGCAAGCCATCACGGACCAGGGTCATCCCCATCTTCCGAGGCAGTTTGCCACTGCGCAAGGCTTGCCGGGCTTCGGGCAACTTCACGGGAGACTCCGCGGCGATCACATCCTTGCCGGATTCGCCCAGGGGGCACTCCAGGGAAAGCGTTTTGCTCAACATCACGGTCACTTCGCTCTCGTCGGGCAACTGCAGCGCGTCGGATTCCTGGTCGAGATACCACCACAGCCACAGCAAAAATTCGTTGCCGAGAAAATCGGGGGACCGCGAATGCTCATTGGTCCAAGGGAGCTGCGCGACGGTTTGCTCCTCGACGAATCCCGCCGGCATCAGCTCGTCAAGTCGTTCGAAACGACCGTTCTCCTTCGCCCAATCGACGGCGATCCCACCGGCCGTCAGGCGTCGTAATTCGACTTCGAAAATGCGTTCGATCAAATCGGCACACAAGCTGGCGGCAGTGCTGGACCCGCCAAAGTAAAGCGTTTCCCGGCGGAGGTCCCACAGCCAGGCCGAGGCCGCCATCTTCCGGTATTTGCCGGTCGCTGCTTCTGCCAGGCAGCGTGCTTCCACCGCCTCCTTCGCCTCGGTGCGATGCGCCTTGGTGAGCTTGCCGTTGGGCAGGTCTTTGGCCAACCCGGCCAACTCCATTTGCAACCAGGCGTTCCGAATCGCCGGGGGGATCTGATTGGTATCGATCCGAACCGCGGCGTGAACCGCATCGTTGATCACATTCTTGCCGAGTTCGATCGTTTGATCGAAGAGATGGTCGCCTCCCAAAAAGCCGATGTGAACGTTTTCTTCCGAAGTCGTTTCGACGTTTCCAGCGACCTGCCGCTGCATCGCTTCGATATGCGAATCGTCGAAAAAATCGGAACCGAAGTTGGCGACGCTAAATCGTTCAAACGAGAGAGATCCGCGAAGGAAGGGCATCTGGATTCCGTGCTGGGAGGAGGAAGAAAGAGATCGGTCGAAGATTTATCGGCGGCTCCGCTGAAAAACTTTCCCGACATTCTTCCCGCGGGCAAGACGGGGACCGAACGCCCCTCGCAAAAGGGCGATCGCCGTCCGCGAGCTGGGGGCTGCCCGGGCTCGCTCCCGACCCGGTGACCGCTTGCCGCCGACCACGACCTAGCGGGCGGGTTTGCGGAAACGCAACAGGTAGTTTTCTGCAAACGCCTCGATCTCGATTTCGTCGGTGAACTCGAATCCGGCGGCCAGGACCTCCTGCTTGAAGACTTCCTTGCCGGCGCGGACGTGGCTCAGCAGGAATTCACGGGTCTTTCCTGGGATGCGTTCGAAGTCGATCAACACCAGGCGTCCCCCGGGCTTGAGCGCGCGCCAGATGGACGCCAGGGATTGCGCCGGGGTTTCGAAGTGGTGGTAGCTATCACAGATGAACACCAGGTCGACCGATTCACCAGGCAAGCGGATGGAAACATCGGTGCCCAGTACCGGCGTGAGGTTCTCGATGCCGTCGGTGGTCGCCCGGGAGGCGATGTGCTGCAGGAACCGCGGGGCGATGTCGACGCTGTACACCCATCCGTCCCAGCCGGTCGTCTTGGCAAACAGACGGCTGTAAAAGCCCGTGCCTGCGCCGACATCGGCAATCCGTTCTCCCGGCGTGATTTCGCAGGCTTTCAGGACGGCGTCCCGGGCCGCATAGACTTCGCGGCTTTCCACCTCGAAGCGAGCGAGCCATTCATCGACGTCGAGTTCGGGATCTTTGAATCGGTCATTGATGCCTTCCGGCACTTGGCTGGTTTCGCTCGGAGCGACCGTTTCCGTCGTTTGTTGGGCAGCGGCGTGCGGGGCGAATCCCCACAGCGTGGCAAGCAGGCACAACAGAGGAATCGATTTCATGGGGTCTCTCGCTGGAGAGTTCGGTGACGGGTGATGGAGGAATGGTTCAGAGGTCAACGCTCTCGGCTCGCCCCGTCCCGGCAAAAAAGCGGGGCATGCGAAACGCTGCCGATCGTGGCCGACCATCTCGGCACAAGTTCTTGCAGGGAAAGCCAGGGTTTTGCAAGCGGCGAGCTGAGCCGGCCGCCTGGGCCGCCTCTTCGATCGCTCGGCGGCATCGCCACCGGCAAGCCACCAGTCTAGCAAATCCGCAAACCGCGTCCGGGCGTTCTGCCGTCCAGGCAGCGCAGCAGCCCAGCCCGCCGCTGGGGGAGGGCGGCGCATCGTCGGTGAATCTCTTCTACAATGGCCATCTCGGCTAACGAGCGTCTCGGAAACAAGGGCGCGGATGCCTTTTGCACAGCGTTCCCGCAGGGTGTCTTCGCCCCCGCAGGGTGTGTTCGTCGCAAAGGGTCCCCCCACCTTTCCCCGCGGATTGCGCAACTCCCCGCGGATTGCGCAACTCCGGCGGAGTGCGCGACGCTTGGCCGCTGGTGTTCCCGATGCCTCCCTTGATTTACCCCCCTCTTGAGTGAACCCATGATGAAGTCTTCTCTCAGTCTCCTGCTGGCCCTCGTCCCTTTGATGGGACTCGTGACGCTGCCGACCGCCTCGGCCGAAGAAGCGGGTTGGATCTCGCTGTTCGATGGCGAATCGCTAGATGGCTGGCAGAAAGTCGGTAACGAAAACAGTGTCTGGCACGTGAAGGACGGCGCGATCCGCGGTGCGGGCCCCCCTTCGATGCTGGTCAGCACCAAAGGCCCCTACAAGAACTTCCGCTGCCGCGCGGAGGTCATGATCAATGACGGAGGCAACTCGGGCTTCTATTTCCGCACGACGGAGCGTCCCGGGTTTACCGATGGCTACGAGGCGCAGATTGACAGCACGCACACCGACCCGATTCGCACCGGTTCGATCTACGGAATGTGCCACGTCTACAAGCAATGGGTCAAACCGAACACCTGGTTTACTTACGACCTGGAAGTGCGTGACGACGTTTGGCGCGGTCGCGAGATGACGCGGATCAAGGTGACGGTCGACGGCACCGAGCTGTATGAATACCTCGATTTCGACAAGACGTTCGAACAGGGCTACTTCGCTTTCCAACAGCACGATCCGGGTAGCAAGGTGAGCATCCGCAAGGTGGAAGTAATGCCGTTGGCCGACTGAGTGCCTCTTCTGTACCCCCCCTCGATGAGGAATGAGACGATGCAGCGATGTTTGACGATGGCCCTGGCGACGTTGCTGTTGCCGATCGCCATGGCGACCTCCTCGCCGGCCGCCGAAACGGGTTTTGTCGACCTGTTCAATGGGCAAGACCTGGAGGGCTGGACGCAGCGGAACGGCACGGCCACCTTTCGGGTGGAGGACGAGGCGATCGTCGGCCGGACCAACGCCGGCAGCCCCAATTCGTTCCTATGCACCGACAAGGAGTACGGGGACTTCGAATTGAAGTTCGAAGTCAAAGTCGATACGGCGCTGAACTCAGGCGTCCAGATCCGTTCGCAAACCGCGGGGGGCACGCCCGACGGACGCGTCAACGGCCCGCAGGTCGAAATCTCCAACGACGGGATGGCCGGTTATCTCTACGGGGAAGCCGCCGGAGGCTGGATGACGCCCGCCGAAGACCGCCAGCCGCATCAGCACTTTCAGGATGGCGCGTGGAACTCTTATCACGTCGTCGCTTTCGGAGACACCATCCAGGTCTGGATCAACGGTCATCCGATCTCCGACCTGACCCACCCTGCCCGCGACGAGACGCATCCCCAAGGCTTCCTCGGCCTGCAAGTGCACGGGATTCGCGGCGGCGAGGGACCTTACGAGGTCCGCTGGCGGAACCTGAAGCTCCGCGATCTTTCTGAATTCGAATCGCTCTACAACGGCGAAGATTTGACCGGCTGGAAGACCAACGGGAACTGGCTGCCCCAGCAAGATCGCTCGATCATGATTCGACCACGTGTCGGCGAAAAGGGCTGGCAGCGGTACGATGCGTACCTGTGGTCGCGCAAGCAATACAAGGACTTTGTGCTCGATGTCGAGTACGCCTACCCGCCGGGAGGCAACAGCGGCGTGTACTTCCGCGTGGCCGATCGGGACGACCCTGTCGAGCAAGGGATCGAAGCCCAGATCCTCGATTCGTCTCAGCAGGAAGGCCCGTTGGGGCCGCACGACCATGGAGGGATCGTCCGCACCGCCGCCCCCTCGGCCAACATGTCGCGGCCACCGCATCACTGGAATCGGATGGTCATCACCTGCATCGGCAGCCATCTGCAGGTCGAGCTCAATGGCGAGCCGATCATCGACACGCAGCTGGACGAGGGGGCGATGCAAGACCGCCCCCTGGAAGGCTACATCGGGTTTCAAGACCACGGCCAGCCGAACAACATCAAGTTCCGCGATATCCGCATTCGCGAGCTCGACGACTAGACGCTCCGGGATTGCCCTTCGTCGCGGTAGTGGACGCGGTACAGGTCCCGGCGGCGATCGTTCCAGTTCTGGACGGCGCCTTGTTGCCGGTGCCGGCGAAGCAGTTCGAGATCGAGGTTGTGAATGATCACGGTTTCGACGTTGGAGTTCGCCTCGGCACCGACGCCATCGCGTGCGAAGTCGATATCCGAAGGGGTCAAGATCGCGGATTGCGCGTAGTGGATGTCGGCATTCTCCACGAACGGAAGGTTGCCGGTGCAACCTGCGATCGCGACATAGACATGGTTTTCGATGCAGCGAGCTGCAGCGCACTGCCGGACCCGTAGATAGGCGTGGCGGCTGTCGGTGTTGAAGGGGACAAAGACCATGCGAGCCCCCCGGTCCACCGCCATCCGCGTCAGTTCCGGAAACTCGATGTCGTAGCAGACCTGAATCGAGATCGGGCCGCAATCGGTCGGTAGGACTTCGACGCGGTCACCTCCGGTCACGCCCCACCAACGTTGTTCCGACGGGGTGATGTGCAGCTTGTACTGCTTGGCGATGCTCCCGTCACGTCCGAACAGGAAGGAGACGTTATAGAGCGTGTCATTTTCGACGACGAACTGCGAGCCGCCAATGATGTTGGTGGCATACTTGACCGCCATCTCGGTCATCAATTCGAGATACTGCGGCGTGTACTCGGCCAGCGCCCGCGCCGCTTGGCCGGGATGCGGGGTGCTGACTAGCGACAGCAGCTGGGTCGTGAATAGTTCGGGGAACAGCAGGAAATCACATTTGTAATCCCCGGCGACATCGACGAAGTATTCGGTCTGCTGGGCGAATTCTTGAAAGTCACGGATGCGCCGCATCTGATACTGCACCGCCCCGACTCGAACCGGTTCCACCGCGCGGCGAAATCGCCGCGCCTTGGCAACCAGGGCGTCAAAGTTCTTCCACTCCAGGAAGGTCGCGTAGCCTCGTGATTCGGAATCACTCGGCAGATAATTCGGGATCAGGCCTTGCAGCGCGAAGCCATTGGCGACCTGGGCGGTCAGCACCGGATCGAACAGCGAGCTTTCCATCACGCGGTCGACGTATTCCCGGGCGGTCATCTCGTCGGCGTGCTTCGCATAGCCGGGAATCCGCCCCCCGATGATGATGCGGGTCAGGTTGCGTTGTCGACAAAGCTCTTTGCGGGCATCGTATAGCCGGCGAGAAATCCGCATCCCCCGGTACTCGGGATCGACCATGATCTCGATCCCATACAGCGTGTCGCCTTCCGGATCATGGTTGCGGATGTAACCCGAATCGGAGACCGCTTTCCAGTTGTGCCACTCGATGTGATCTTCCGAGCGGATGATCAGGCTGCTTGACGAGGCGATGATTTTGCCATCGCATTCGATGACCAGTTGGCCTTCGGGAAACCGCTGCAGCTGACTCTCGACCTGATCCCGCGTCCAAGGTTCCATGGTGGGAAAGCAGTTGAGTTGCAGCGCGACCAGGGCGTCAAAGTCTTCGATCTTGAGGTGGCGGAGCTGGAGATTCCATTCGAAATCGTGAAGATCGAGGGAATCGGTGGCGGGAGGATCGCCGGGCATGAAGCGCATTCCATGAGGAAAGGGAGACACGGGAGAGCCGCTGCGGTCGGTCGCACGAGCTGGCGTTCCGGCTATTCTCGCAGTTCCGGTCGGGCTGCAAAGGTGGCATCAGACCTTCGAGATCGCTTCTTCGATTTGTCGAGAGAGCGCCCGCGTCGGATCGCTCTCGCTGCGCAATTGATAGACCGACGCGGCCAGAAAGCGATTGCGCCAGGCGGGCGAAATCGCTCGGTAATCTTCCAAAGCTGCCGAACTGAATTTGTAGTCGTGGGAATTGTTGCCTTTCAAGAAGATCAGCCGGCGGGCATGGTCGACCACCGGTTGCAGCGCGCCGCGTCCGTTGAGGTAGCCGAGCAGCTGCCGCGAAGCGAGCTGGCGGTCGGAGCCGAGCGTCCGGAAGATCTGCGGGACCGCCTCCGCACCGGCCGCTTCCACGGGGGCCGGTTCCAGGTCGTCGATGCGGCGATCGTTCAAGGCACCGCGGCCCCGGGCCGCTTCCCGGAACATCGGCAAAAACGCGGCATTTTGCAGCAAGGCGAACTGCCGGGAGGCATCGTCGCCCGCCACCTCAAAACTGTGATGGAGGGCATTGGTCGTCGTCACGGCATGCAGGGAAATGATGCCGCGTTGCCGCATCAGGAGCTCGCCAGCGGAGGCGAACAGGGCGTCCCAGATCGACTGGACCGCGACCCCTCGACCGAGCTGCTCGACGACCGACCCGCTCGCTTCCTCGGGCGAACCGGTGCGAAGGGTTTCCAGCAGCTCTTGCGTGGCGGCGGAGGACGGCTGACCGCTTAACCACTGGTCGTCGATCTCGGCCAACCGCTCCCGATTACGCCGGCCCGGTCGGTCGGCCGCCAGGTCGCTGTTCGCCGGATTGGGATCGCCGACATGATTTTGCAGGGCGTAGACGAGGCTGCGGACGACCGGTTCGGCATATTCCCAGCCGATCGTCTCGAGCGTGCGGAAGCCATTGGCCAAAAAGATCGCTTTGTGGCCGATGCTGCGGAAGTCGCGGGCCGCAAACTGGACCAATTGCCGGTAGACCTGGTGGGCGCCAAAATGCCGGACCATGCTGACGACGGCCACATCGGCAGCCGCCTCGTCCCAGCGTTCCAGGGCGTCGGCCAAAGCCGCCGGAGCGCGGTGCGGCGGCGGGACGCGCGGTTCATCGACCGCGGGCAGCGTCCAGTCGCCTTCGTTTTCGTCGCGCGCTTGCGATGCTTTGAAATTGTCGAGGGCCCAAAAAATCGGCAACCAACGATCGCTGTCGGCGGCGTCAAGGCTCGCCAAATGGGCCGAATTGACGACCAGGACCGCGTGAAACTTGAAGCCGACCGAGGGCCGCGGTTGCACATTCCGGACCCCCGCCAACAGCAACGCGGCCAGGAGCTCCCGATAACTCAGCCCTTGTTGCACTTTGGCCGCCGTTTGTTCGATCAGGCGATCCCGCGGCGTCTCTTCCAGAAAGCGGACGAGCGGTTCCAGCTCGTTCGAAAAGCGGGCAATGCCTCCCGTCATTTTCAGTTCGTCGGCCGTCGCCGGACGCAGGCCGGTCAACAAACTTCCGATTCCCAGCCCACCGGCGGTGGCGGACAAGAAGCTCCTGCGTTGTATGGGATCCATCGATGGGGCTCTCTGAAAATGGGGAGGCAGGG
>CAYNVI010000194.1:0-8432 GCA_964400585.1 uncultured Pirellulaceae bacterium
GGGCCTCCCCGCCGTCGAAAACAGCCTGGCGTTGATGCTCGATCAAGTGAATCAGACGCACTGCCGGCTGGAACAGGTCGCCCACTGGATGTCAGACGCGCCGGCGCGGGTTTGGGGTCTGGTGGGCAAAGGCCGGATCGCGGTCGGCTACGATGCCGACCTGGTCCTCGTCGACATGCGGGCACAACGCCAGATCGAGAACGCGAGCCAGCAGACCAAGGCGAAATGGTCGCCCTGGGCGGGGCAAACGCTGACCGGTTGGCCGGTCGCCACCTGGGTCGGCGGCCGCAAGGTCTACGACCGAGGACACTTCGATGAGACGATCCGCGGCGAGAAACCGCGTTTCGATCACGCCCGCGGCGGTTTCTGGGCCACCTGCCTGGGGATCGGGATCCGCTGAGGCCTCTCCCGAAAAACGGTCTCTCGCCACCCCCTCACCAGATCGTGGCAGCTAAACTGGGAAGGCTTCGAAGAAACCACCTCGGTTTCCTCCTTCCGCCATCCTGACTCTCTCCCGAGCTACCCCCATGCGTCGCATCCTGGCCCTGGCCTGCCTCCCCTGCCTATTGGTCGCTTGCCCATCGGTTTCGGCCGACGAGCCCGCTGACCAATCCCCCGTTATCGAAATGTTCAACGGCCAAGACCTGAGCGGTTGGCGGGGTCGCGATGACCTCTGGTCGGTTGAAGATGGTGTGATCACCGGCCGGACCAGCGCTGCCAATCCGATTAAGAAAAACACCTTCCTGATCTGGAGCGAAGGACGGCCCAGCGATTTCGAACTCACCTGCGAATTCAAAATCGAAGGTGGCAATTCCGGCATCCAGTACCGCAGCAAAATCAAGGACGAGGCGGCTTACGTCCTCGGTGGCTACCAGGCCGACATCGACTACTCTCTGAAGTTTGCCGGCATCAATTACGAAGAAAAAGGGCGCGGCATCCTGGCCCTGCGTGGCCAACGGGTCACGCTGCAGCCCAACGGCGAAAAAGAGATCGAAACCTTCGGCGACGCCACCGAGATCGGCAAGGTGATCAAAGCGGGCGAGTGGAATCGGTACCGGATTGTAGCTGACGGAAATCGCTTGCAACACTTCATCAACGATACGCTGACCAGCGAAGTGATCGACCTGGATGCCGACAAGCGGAGCGAACAGGGGGTGATCGGATTGCAGATCCATGTGGGCCCACCGATGACGATTCAGTTCAAGGATCTCCGCCTGAAGCTCCTGAAATAAACGTCGGCGGCAGGCGGCCTGGGGGCGCGCGGTGATGCAACAAATCGACCTGCCGGCGTCGCTGCCCGATCAGCCGCTGCCCGCCGACCTCCGGGGCTGGATCACCGAGTCCTACCAGCGGATCACCACCTTCCAGGACCGCTGGGACCGGCCGCAAATCGAACAGTTCGTCGCCAGCGACTACGAGCTGGTCTACCAGTTGTTGGCCTGGATCGAACGCAGCCGGTTGGCCTCGGGACGACGGTTCATCGAATGGGGCTGCGGCTTCGCCGTCGTCAGTTGCCTGGCCGCCAGCTTGGGATGGGACGTCGTCGGAGTCGAGGCGGAAGCCGACCTGATCGGAGAAGCCCGCCGGACCGTCGCCAACTGGGGACAACCGGTCGAACTGGTCCACGGGAATTTTTTACCGCCGGGAGGCGAGTCCCTGGCCGACGATCCGACGCTCCCCTCGCTCGGCCATCCGGTCGAATCGGCCTACGAGCAACTGGGGATGGAGCTCGACGATTTTGCCATCTGCTTCGCCTATCCCTGGCCGGGCGAAGAAGATTTTGTGGCCGACGTGTTCGCGCGATTTGCGGCGCGCGATGCCCTCCTAGCGCTCTTTTGCGGACCTTACGACGTCCGCTTGTACCGAAAATAGGATGCGAGCAATGACGATGCGGAAACGGCTTCTCGGTTGCCTCAGCCTGCTGCTTGCTGGCCTCGCCACCAGCCCCGCGCCTGCCCAGCGGAGCACCTCGACCGAGCCGACCACCGGCCTCCGCACCAACCCGCCACGGCGGTGGGTGCTGGAACACGCCCGCATCGAGACCGAACCGGGAGGGGTGCTGGAAGACGCCACGCTGGTTATCCGCGAAACCGCGGTCGAAGCGGTCTGGGGAACAGGCGACGACCAGGCGGCGGCCAGCCAGCCCTTGCCCGCCGGCGGACAACGAATCGACCTGGAGGGCCGCTACGTCTATCCCGGCTTGATCGATGCCTGGAGTGAGATCGAGGTCGAAGCTCCCCTTCGCGGTAGCGAGACCACTTACTGGAACCCGCTGGTTTCCCCCGAGCGGACCGCGGCGGCCGCCGTCGATGATGCCTTCGACAGCGCCACCGCCGACAAGCTGCGGCAGCAAGGGATCACGGCCCGCCTGGTGGCTCCTCAGGGAGGCATCGTCAAAGGGACCAGCTGCGTCGCCTTGGTGATCGACAATGCTTCCGGCCAACGTCTGCTGGCAACCGACGCCGCGGGACACTTGCAGCTGACCGTCCCTCGGCAGGGGCCTCGACCCGACTATCCCAATTCGCCGATGGGGGCGACGGCCCTGTTGCGTCAAGCCTTTTACGATGCCGACTGGTATCGCGACGCCCACCGCGCCTACGCCAGCGACCGCGGACTGCCGCGGCCGGAAGAAAACGTCAGCCTCGATCGGCTCGGGCGTCAGCTGCGGACCGGCCGCTGGATCGTCGATGCTCCGAACGAACGGTTCGTAGGCCGCGCCGAAAAGATCGCGCAAGAGTTTTCGTTGCAAACGATCCTCCGCGGTTCCGGTCGGGAGTACCGATTGTTGTCCCAAGTCGTCGCCTGCCAGCGTCCGCTGCTTTTGCCCGTCGACTTTCCCGAGCCGCCTAACGTTGCCGATCCGATCCAGGAACGCGAAGTCAGTCTGCAGGAATTGCTCCACTGGCAATTCGCCCCGGAGAATCCCGCCAAGCTCGATGCCGCCGGAGCCACGATCTGCCTGACGACCGATGGATTGAACGACCTCAGCCAATTCCTTGGCCAAGTCCGCCGGGCCGTCGCTCGGGGGCTGCCCGAAGACCGCGCCCTGGCCGCCCTCACGACGCATCCCGCCGCCCTCCTGGGGATCGAAGATCGCGTCGGACGCATCGGCCCCGGCATGCTCGCCAATCTGGTGATCACCGACGGTCCTTTGTGGGACGAACAAACCCGCGTGCTGGAAACCTGGGTCGCCGGCAAACGGCATCAGCACGACCTGGCAAAAACCAAGGCCCGGACCTATCGCCAACGCTACGCCGGCCAGTGGGAAGTCACCTTGCCAGCCTCGCCCGACCGACCCGCGAAGCTGATTTTGGAACTGCAGGAAAAGGGCGAGCGGCTCACCGGGACGATCGCCCCGCCGCGCGCCACAGCGGCCGCTGACAAGTCGAAAAAACCGAAGAAGTCGGGCCCAGCCCAACCAACCAAGGGGGCGAGGCCCACCCCGTCCGCTTCCCAGGAAGACGACGAGCCCGCCGATCACGTCGCCTCGCTCCAGCATCTCGTCCTCCAGCGCGACCGCCTGCAAGCGACCTTCGATAGCGCCGCCTGGCAGACCGCCGAAGATCGGTCCGGCGACGCCGCGGAAGCCGCGAACGGAATCGCCCGCCTGCGGATTGTCTGGATCCCCTCGGGCCGCCAGGACGGGACGCCGACGCCGGGACGCGTGTCGGTCCAGTGGGCCGACGGCCGCCGGAGCGAAGGGCTGGCGTCCCGGGCTCCGCCAACAGCCGCCGCCGCGAAGCAAGCGAGCGATGCGAACCGCGTCGCCGCAGACGAGGCGGCCAAGCCGGACGACAAGGCCCCGCCGGAGGCTTCTTCACCGCCCTCGGCAACCGAGCCGATCGCCCTCCGCTACCCGTTGGGCGTCCACGGCCGCCGCGGGCTACCTGCCCAACCCGCCTGCGTCCTCTTCCGCGATGCGACCGTCTGGACTTGCAGCGCAGCGGGTGTGATCGAACAAGGCGACGTGCTGGTCCGGGAAGGTCGGATCGTAAAAGTGGCAGACGTGCTCGAACCGCCCGCCGATTGCCAGATCGTCGACGCCCGCGGCAAACATCTCACCCCCGGCCTGATCGATTGCCATTCCCACTTCGCGACCGACGGAGGGATCAACGAATCGGGACAAGCCGTCACGGCCGAGGTCCGCATCGGCGACTTCCTCGACAGCAGCGACATCGATCTGTACCGGCAACTCGCCGCCGGCGTCACCAGTTCCAACATCCTGCACGGCTCGGCCAACCCGATCGGCGGACAAAACCAGGTGATCAAACTGCGGTGGGGCGGCGACGACGACGCGCTGCGATTCGACCAAGCGCCCGCCGGGATCAAATTTGCCCTGGGAGAAAACGTCAAGCAAAGCAACTGGTCGCGGCCGACCGGTCGCTATCCGCAAACCCGGATGGGGGTCGAACAGATCATCCGAGATCGTTTCTTGGCGGCCCGCCAATACGCCGATGCCTGGCAAGCGTGGCAAACGGGACAACGGGAAACCCTGCCGCCCCGCCGCGATCTGGAACTCGACGCCTTGGTCGAAGTCCTCAAGGGCGAACGCTGGGTCCATTGCCATAGTTACCGGCAAGACGAGATCATCGCCCTGCTCGACGTGCTGGAAGCGTTCCATGTCCGCATCGGGACGTTGCAGCACATCCTGGAAGGTTACAAGGTCGCCGATCGAATGGCCGCCCACGGCGCGATGGGCTCCTCCTTTTCCGACTGGTGGGCCTACAAATTCGAAGTCTTCGATGCGATTCCCTACAACGGGGCGTTGATGCATCGGGCAGGGATCGTCGTCTCCTTCAACAGCGATGACCGCGAACTGGCTCGGCGGTTGAACACCGAAGCCGCCAAGGCGACGAAGTATGGAGGCGTCCCCGCCGAGGAGGCGTTGAAGTTCGTCACGCTGAATCCGGCCAAACAGCTGCGGATCGATCAGCACGTCGGTTCGATCGAAGCGGGCAAGCACGCCGACCTGGTGTTATGGAGCGACCGGCCCCTGGGCACGTTTGCCCGCTGCGAACAAACCTGGATCGACGGGCGGCGGTTCTTCGACCGGCAGGCGGATGCCGAGCAACGGGTCGCCGACCAACGCCTGCGAACGCGTTTGATCCAACAGATCCTCCGAGGCGACGAACCTGCCGGCGGCGACGCGGAGGATGCGATCCCAGAAGAACAGCGGTGGGTACGCTACGATGCCTTCTGCCAAGCCCACGGGATCGTCCACCGTGATGACCAGCAACAAGCCTCCCAAGCGGAAACCAACCAAAATGAGTAACGCCATGCCCCGTTGGATCGCGCTGCTCCTGTGCGGAAGCCTCTTCACGGTGACGAATGCCAGCGACCAGATTCCCGGCGCCCCGCAGCAACGGCCGATCGCGATTGTCGGCGCCACCCTCCACCCCGTCGATGGCGATCCGATCCCCAGCGGCACCCTGGTCTTCACCGCAGGGCGGATCGTTGCCCTCGGCGAAGCCGTCAAGATCCCGGCGAAAGCGAAACGGATCGATGCCGCGGGCAAGCATGTCTACCCCGGACTATTCTCGGCACACACCGACCTGGGGCTGCGAGAAATCAACTCGGTGCGCGCCACGCTCGATGGGCGCGAGACAGGGCGCCGCAATCCCAACGTCCGGGCTTGGGTCGCGGTCAATCCCGACAGCGAACTGATCCCCGTTTCCCGTTCCAATGGCGTGTTGACAGCGTTGGTCGCTCCCGCGGGTTCCTGGCTGCGAGGGCAGGCCGCCGTGATGCACCTCGATGGGTGGACGCCGCAGGAGATGCTGGTCCGTGGTCCCGCGGGATTGGTCGTCGATTGGGAAGCGATCGACCCCCGCGGTGCCGATTCGGCCAAGCGGGCCGCCGAGCGAGAAGAACGCTTACAGGAACTCGACGATTTGCTCGACCAGGTCCGCCGCTACCACAAGATCCGCCAAGCCGAACCGGACCGCGGGATCTTCGACGTCCGCCTGGAAGCTTTGATCCCGCTGGTCGAAGGCACGCTTCCGCTGATCGCCGATGCCGACCGGCTGTCGGCGATCGAATCGGCGGTCAGCTATGCCGTCGCCCACGATTTGCAGCTGATCATCTTGGGCGGCTACGACGCCGGCGATTGTGCCAGCCTGCTGAACCGCCACGACATCCCGGTCATCGTGGCGGGCACGCATCGGCTACCGCGTCGACGTCACGAACCCTACGACCACGCCTACACCCTGCCGGCTCGCTTGCAGGCGGCCGGCGTCCGGTTCTGCATCGCCAGCGAACGGCCCGGCGGCCCCAGCGGAACGGCCAACGTCCGCAACCTCCCCTACCACGCCGCCACCGCCGTCGCCTTTGGACTCGCCCCGCAGCAAGCGCTTCGCGCGATCACGCTGGCCCCGGCAGCCATCCTGGGGGTCGGGGAGCAAACCGGATCGCTGACGGTCGGCAAGGAAGCGACGCTGCTGGTGACCGATGGCGACATCCTGCAGACGGAAACGGCGGTCGAGCAAGCCTGGATCGCCGGCCGGGCCGTCGACCTCGACAGCCGCCACAAGCAGCTTCATCGCAAGTACCAACAAAAGTACCAACAAAAGTACAACCAGCGTCGCTAAGCAAAAACGGGACGGGGGGATTGGTTAGCGAGAGGCGGACGTTTCCCAATCAACCGCCCTCCCCTTGTGCTGGCGTCCCCTTGGTGGGCTTGGCGAACGCCGCGAAAAAAACGAAGCAAGTGGGAACGACGAGGAGGGCGAAGAGGGTCGCCGCGAACATTCCCCCGACGACGGCCACGCCGACAGCTTGTCGGCTGGCCGCTCCGGCACCGCTGGCGAGCAAGAGGGGTAGAAAACCTAAGATTGAGGAAAAGGCCGTCATCAGGATCGCCCGGAAGCGGAGTTGGGCAGCCGACGCCGCCGCCTCCGTTTTGCTCAACCCTTTCCGCCGCTGCTCGCTCGCGAATTCCACGATCAGGATCGCATTCTTGCTGGCCAGGGCAACCAGCAGCACGATCCCGATTTGCGTGTAGGTGTTGTTGTCACCGCCGTGGAGCATGACGGCGAGCACGACGCCGAGCATGGCCAGAGGGACCACCGCGATCACGGCGGCAGGATCTGTCCAGCTCTCGTATTGGGCGGCCAGCACCAAGAACACAAACAGGACGGCTAAGCCAAGGATCAGGGCCTGGCCGCCCGAGGCCAGCTTTTCCTGATAGGACATCCCGGTCCACTCGTAGCCGAAACCGGGCTGCAGTTGTGCATCGGCGGTTTGTTCCATCAATTGCAGCGCTTGACCGGAGCTAAAACCAGCCGCGGCGGCACCATTCAAGGAGGCGGCCGGATAAAGGTTATACCGCCGCACTACAGGCGGCCCCACGGTGTCGCGAACTTCGGCCACTGCCGAGAGCGGAATCATCGCTCCCTCCTTGCCGCGGATTTTCAGCCTGCGGATGTCCTCGACGTGGCTACGAAACTCCGGCTCCGACTGGACCCGCACTTGGTAGGATCGATTCGCGTAGGTGAAATCATTGACGTAAGCGGAGCCGAGTTGGGCACTCAAGGTGCCAAACAAGTCACCCAACGAGAGCTCCATCGTCTTCACCTTCTCCCTATCGACGTCCGCAAACAATTGAGGCACGTTGGCTCGGAAGGTACTGCTGACACCTGCCAGCCCGCTTTGGGCCGTGCTCGCCTCGGCCAGCGTCTCGGCACTGTTCTGCAAACGTTCGTAGCCGGCCGACCCGCGATCCAGGACTTCCATTTGCAAGCCTCCGGCGGCGCCTAGGCCGTCGATCGGCGGAGGCGTGAAGGCGAACACGTTCGCTTGCTGGATCTCCGCGAAGTGCGCCTTCAATTTTTGCTGGATCCCTTCCAGGCTCGTGGCCGGTGAGTCTCGCTCTTGCCACGGGTCCAGGACCAGCACCGACATTCCCAAATTGGACCCCGCGTAGCCTCCCAGCAATGAATAGCCGGAAATGGTCACGGTGTTCGCAACCCCGGGAAGGGAGCGATAAAACTCGTCCAGACGGTCCATCGTCTCGCCAGTTCGCTCCAAGGATGCCGCATCCGGAAGCTGCACATTGACGAACAGGTAACCTTGGTCTTCGTCCGGCACGAAGCCAGTCGGCAGTTGGGTCAAAGACCAACCGGTCAGTCCCACCAAGGCCAGGTAGACGAGCATCACCACGGTGACCAGTCGCACCAGACGACCGACGAGCTTGCCGTAAACGGCGCAAATTTTATCGAAGCCAGCATTGAACCAGCGGAAACCGATGAAACTCGTTTCTCGAGGCCGCCTCAGGATGATCCCGCAGAGGGCGGGGCTGAGCGTCAAGGCGTTGATCGTGCTGATGACCACTGCCGCCGAAATCGTGAGGGCAAACTGTTGGAACAACTGGCCGGTGATCCCCGGCATGAAGGCGGTCGGTACGAACACGGCCAGCAGCACCAAGGTGGTGGCGA
>CAYNVI010000195.1:0-8413 GCA_964400585.1 uncultured Pirellulaceae bacterium
AGCGGCCGCCCCCCAGCCGCTCGCGCCCTCCGATCCCCCAGCCGAATTGGCCGCAGCGCCGTCGGCATCCGAGCCTGCGGCTGAGGCCGTGGGCTCCGGCGTCGATCGCCCGCAGGTAGCTTCCCGGCGCCAACCGTCGCAGGGGTCCGCCAGCGGCTTTCAACAACGCGGCGCGCCGTCCGCTTCCGCTGCCGCTTCGACCGATGACGTCGCGAGCGATGACGTCGCGACCGAGGGCAAGGCCGAAACCGGCACGAGTGGCTTCCGCTCGGATGTCCCTGCGGTCCGCGTGGTGGCGGCCGGTCCGGCGGAAATCATGATCCGACAACAGACGCCGTACGAGATCCGAGTGGAGAACCGCGGAGCGCTCGACGCCCCCGGCGTGCTCGTGCGAGCCCAGCTGCCGGCATGGGCCAAGCTGCACAAACAAGATGCGTCGACCGGCACGGTCAGCCAAAGCGCGCTCGGCCAAAGCCAAGCCGGCAAGATGCAAGAACTGATCTGGCAGATCGACAATCTGGGGGCGGGTGCGAGCGAAAAGCTGGCCCTCACGTTGCGGGCCGAGCAAGCCGGCAGCTTCCAGGTCAAAGTCGATTGGACGCTGCTGCCGCGGAAGGAAGTGATGCAGGTGAACGTCCGCGAACCGAAGCTCGATCTCGTCATCGAAGGTCCCGATCAAGTGACCTACGGCGAATCGGAAACCTACCGTGTCCGCGTGTTGAACCCCGGCAACGGGCTCGCCTCCAACGTCGTCTTTACGCTCTCTCCCAACTCGGCCACGCCGCAGGCGCAACAGATCGGTGACATCCCGCCGGGAAAAGAAGCCGAATTCGAAGTCGAGCTGACCGCCCAGGATCTGGGCAGCCTGCAGATTCACGGCCTCGCCACCGGGGCCCTGGCGTTGCGGAGCGAGGAAGTGAAAAAGATCGAAGTCGCCTCGGCCAACCTGGAAGCGACCTTCAGCGGCCCGCCGCTGAAATACCAGAACGGCGAAGCGACCTACCGATTGCAAGTCCGCAATGTCGGCACGGCCACCTCGCGACAGGTGCAAGCCAGCTTGCAGTTGCCGAGCGGCCTGACCTACTTGGGAGGCTTGCCCGAGGCGACGCAGCAGGACGAAACGCTCCGCTGGACGATCGAAGCGCTGCCGGTTGATGCCAGCCGGGACTTCCAGGTCCAGGTGGGGATGGCCGCCACGGGGACCCACCGCCTGGCGTTCCAGTGCCAGGGGACGGCGGGCGGCAAGGCGGCGGTGTCGATCGACACCCAAGTGGAAGCTCTCGCCGACCTCGTCTTGACCGTCAACGACCCCCCGGCCCCCGCGCCGGTCGGCAAAGAAGTGGTGTACGAAGTCATGATCCGCAACCGCGGATCGAAAGCCGCGACGGCGGTCCAGGTCTTGACGCACTTCGGCAACGACATCGAACCGGTCCGCGTCGAGGGGCAGCCCGGCGAGATCAGCACGGGACAGGTGGACTTCGACCCGATCCCGCGAATCGCAGCCGGCGAAGCGCTCACCCTCCGCGTCTTCGCCGAAGCTTCCAGCGAAGGCCTGCATCGGTTCCGCACCGAAGTTTCTTCGGCCGACACCGTGCTGGTCGCCGAAGAAGCGACGCGGTACCTGAATGCGAAGACCGAGCAGATCAGTCGCCGCAGCGGCGAAGGTGAAACGCGTTAAGCCGGGGCTGGCGGCCCGTCCGCTTCGCCGTCTGGCGGGACGGGCCTCGTAACCAACCCACGCAAGGGCTGCCGAATCCGCTTCGGCCGCCCTTTTTTCGTAATTCCGCCCCCCTCCCCCAAACGGGGTCAGTGCCTTTACGACAAGGCAATTCGGGGAATCCAGGAAAGGTCCACAATCTAAGTTGTCTCCGCCGCTCCAAACCCTCCGGTCCTCCAAACGGGGTCAGTGCCTTTGCGACCGCGCAAAAGGGGTCAGACCCTTTCCGGACAGGAAATCTGCGCAAAGAAGCGAAGGCAGGTAGCCTGGGTCACGAAGGTGGCGGGCTCTCAAGATGCGCCGCTTGGCCGCTTGGCTCGGTCGCAGAGCCGGCTGGGGTCTGGGGCGAGGCCTTTTTCTCAGCGGTGCGATGCGGGCCGCTCAGGCTGCCACTTGGCTGGTTGCCGCGTGCGTCTGCGGAATCGGGGCTGCTTGGGTCCGCACGCCATCGGTGCCGTAGTAGATCACTTGGCGCTTGCCCAGATCGCAAATCGCGGTCAGCTTCACGTTGCGCGGCCCGTGCAGGCAAAAGTAGATGCCACAGACGTCGCCTCCCCGAACCACCACTCGCTCGGTCATCGGAAAACAGCCGACTTCGAGCTGCCCCAGCTCAGCCAGCTGAGTGTGCACGTCGGTGCGAAGCAGATCGAAATCGATACGAGTCGGTTGCAAAGCAATCATTGGCGGTGGCAGTGCTCCAACGAGACGAAAGGGACGGCGCCCCGCGGGGACCGTCAACGAGAGTCTGTCGCCGGCGGTCCCGATCCCGCCGCGGCCCTCGTGGCGAGATCAGTATCGGCCCGTCACCCAGACAAAATGAGCTCTCCAGAAACAGTCAAGTGCGGGTTTGGGTAAACTTTTGCCGCGTTTGCCGATTCTGCGGACCGCTCGGCATCGGCTCCCCAAAAGCGACGTTTTCGCGCGGGTTGGCTCAAGCGGCGACGGGGTCTGACCGGCCTGGGGGACAGGGCGAGCGAAACCCGGTAGGGCCCTCAGCGATGTCCTAACGAGGGCGTATCGGGCTGGGTCACGCGGCCGACAATATCCTGCAGGATCACTTGCTCGAGCGAGGTATCGCGGCCGAGCGGGATCCAGCCCAACGTCTGGGGGGCGGTCGTTTCCTGGTTCGGATCCCGATAGACGGTGCCGGCCTGCTGCAGCGGGGCGACTCCTTCGGTCGAATCCTGGCTGCGATCGGTGTCTTCCAGCTCCTTGACGACGATCACCTCGACCAGATAGCGGTTGCCTTGAGGACGGACGATCACCGTCGCACGCCGACGAATCGACTGCAGGGTGCTTTGCAAGCGTTCGAACCCGGCGGTGCTGTCTTTTCGCCACGGTTCCAACAGCGAAGCTCCGATCCGGTAGGCGGTCTCCAGCCGCCCCTCCAGCACCAGCGAAGCGCGGCTTTGCACCGGCTGCTCGCTTTGGATGCGAAAATAGTCGTCGACCACGTCAACAACCTGCAGCCACAGGAAACGGTCCTCCACCGGCGGCAGCTCCACGGGATTGGGAACGAACTGTTCCGGGACGGGTGTGTTCAGCCGATACCGCAAGCGACCGCAGCCGTTCATGCCTGCCAGGCAGAGGGACGTGCAGATGGTCGTCAACGCAAAAAGGGCCGAACGCCGTTGCAAGAGGAGGATCCGTCGTTTCCGGGGAAGGGTAGCACTGCGGCGGTACTGTCCCCGGAAAGCGGTGCGTCCCGCAAGGTCAGTTCGTGGTCTCGATCCGGCAAGCGAGAGCCCGCAGCCGTTGCAGGTTCATCCGGTCGAAGTCTTCTCCCGTCGCCGGGTCACTCCCTTTGGCGGTCTCCAGGTAGCCGGGCAAGCGTGCGAACAGCGGTGCGGAGAAGAACTGCAGGAAGCCTTCGTCCCCCAGACAGCCTTGCCCGATGTGCTCGTGCCGGTCGACCCGCGAGCCGCATTCTTTTTTGCTGTCGTTGAGATGGACCGCGCGGATCGCGTCGGCGGGCAGCTCGTCACGGATCTCCTGCATCAGGGCGGCAAATGCAATGGGATCGCGCAGATCGTACCCTGCCGCGAAAGCGTGGCAGGTGTCAAAACAGACCCCGAAACATTCCGGCGGGGCGGCCCGCTCGAGCAACCAGCCGAGCTGCGCGATGCGATGCCCCAAGCAACTTCCTTGCCCCGCGGTATTCTCCAACAACAGCCGGCAGCCCTGCGGCTGGGCTTGCTCGATCACCCGCTGCAGCCCCTCGGCAATCCGTGACATCCCTGCCGATTCACTGCTGGAAGTGAACGCCCCCGGATGGACGACCAGACCTTCCAATTGCAAGCGGTCGGCCCGCTGCCATTCGACCGCCAGGGCATCGATCGATTTTTGCCACAACGATTCATCGGGAGAGGCGAGGTTGATCAGGTAGGAAGCGTGTGCGATCGGGTGCTGCAGCCCCGAGGCCGCGTAGGCGTGCAGCCATGCCGCGACCTGTTCGTCGCTCAGCGGTTTCGCTGCCCACTGGTTGTTGTTCTTGGTGAAGATCTGCAGGCAATCGCAGCCGACCTCGGTGGCCCGCTGGATCGCCTTGGCGACCCCGCCGGCGGCCGAAACATGGGAACCGACCGTCAACTGGAGGGGTTTCGAAGGAGAAGGCATCGGATCAATCGAGCAGGCGGGGAGCGAAAGGGCGGAGGAAAAGCGTCGAACCGACCCGCTCCCTGCAAAAAAACTTTTCCCCAAGCCAGGGGGCGGGCGAGTCGCTGGGCCGCTAGCATGGTGGAATCCGCCACCGAGACGAAGTCCCGGCACCGGTCGGTGCGCGCCGGCAGCTTGGCGCTGCGGTATCGTAACCTGAGTCGCGAGTAGAACCAGGGGTTTTCGCTCGCCGTCTTCGCCCCCGGCCCGCCGCGGATCCGAGCCCCCCCGCCAGCTTGTCTCGGCTGGCCTGTCGCCCTGTTTTGAGCCTTTTCCATCGTCCTGGACTCGCCGCGTTGGCCGCAGCCACCTCGCCCGCTTCGACGATCGATTGTGACGCCTTGGATGTCCGCTTCCCCGACGGGACGGTTGGCGTCGAGGGGGCGAACCTCCACGTCACGGCAGGCGAAATCGTCGCCCTGGTGGGGCCGAGCGGTTGCGGAAAGACGACGCTGTTGCGCACCCTGGCAGGGCTACAAGCCGCTTCGCAGGGCTCGCTTCGTTGCGATCCTCCGATGACGCGTGGCCGACTCGCGTTCGTCTTCCAGCAACCGAGCTTGCTCCCTTGGCGATCGGCCCGCCAGAACGTCGCGTTGCCGTTGGAGCTGACCGCTGCGGCCACGACCGCTTCCTCACGGAGGGCGGTGGCCACCGCGCGGTTGCGCAGCGTGGAGCTGCCGGCAACCGATCACGACAAATTCCCCCACGAGCTTTCCGGGGGCATGCAGATGCGGGTTTCGATCGCCCGGGCGCTCGCCACCGATCCTTCCCTGCTGCTTCTCGATGAGCCGTTTGCGGCGCTCGATGATATGCTCCGCAATCGCTTGGGCGAACTCTTGCTGCGGCTCTGGCGAGAACGACGACGCACGATGGTGCTGGTCACGCACAACATCGGGGAGGCGGTGCTGCTCAGCCATCGAGTGGTCGTGATGCGGCACGGCCGTCTGGTCGGCGAGGTCCCGATCACGCTGCCCGAACCCCGCGATGAATCGCTCCGCCGATCCCCCGCGTTCGGAACACTCTATGGCCGCGTCGGTGACCTGCTGCGGGGAGGCGCCGACGCATGACCCGGCCGTTACGCGAACGCCGCTGGTGGACCGCCAACGCGCTGCCGGTCGGCGGCGTCGCCGCCGGGATGCTGCTGGCTTGGCAGTGCACGATCTGGGCCTTCGGGCTGCCAGCCATCCTGTTACCGAGCCCGGCGGCGGTCGTCCAAGAAGCCTGGGCGGTCCGGGGGGAATTGCTGACCGGTTCGCTCGTCTCCTTCTCGGCAGCCTTGGCGGGCTTGCTGACCAGCCTGGCGGTCGGCACCTTGGTGGGGATCGCGTTCAGTCAATCGCGGAGCCTCCGCATCGGCTTTTTCCCCTATGTGATGTTTTTGCAAACGGTCCCGATCATCGGGATCGCCCCGCTGCTGATCACCTGGAGCGGCTACCAGTTTCGCACGGTCGTCTTGATCTCCGCGATCATCAGTCTGTTTCCGATCATCAACAGCGTGACCTCCGGATTGTTGGCCATCGATCCGCATCTGGAAGACTTGTTCCGTCTCTATGGAGCCGGCCGGGGGCCATTGCTCTGGAAACTACGCTTCCCCACGGCCGTGCGGTTTTTATTGCTCGGCGCGAAGACGAGCAGCGGGTTGGCGGTGATCGGGGCGATCGTCGGCGACTTCTTTGTCGGCAACGGCTCGGCGGATTACCTCGGCCTGGGAACCCTGATGACCCGTTGGATGGCGTGGCAAAACACCCGGGCCTTGCTCGCTTCGATGTTTGCCAGCGCGTTGATCGGCCTGCTGATGTACGCCCTGGTAAACTTGATCGCAAGGCTGCTGTCGCGATGGGCGACTCCCGGGACACACGGTTCACGGGGGCGGGCCCCCAACCCGTGAACCCCGGCTTCCCGATAGACCCCCGGCTTCACGATAGACCTGGGCGGTACCCTGCCGCCCCACGCACCACCGCAGCGACCTCCCCCACTGCCTCCTGACGCTGTTCCTCCTGATGCTTTGGCCGATCCGATGAACGACGCCCAGATGAACGATGCCCAGATGACGGTGTTCTCCCCAGATCCTGTCGCCTATCCGGCCCCAGGCACTCGTCGACCGCGTGGGCGACGGGGTGGCCGCCGGCGATCGCGGGGGACCGTCCTTCAAGGCACGCGCGGGGGGGCCGCGGTGGCGTTGATCGCCCTGCTATTCAGCGTCGCTGGCTGCGACAGCGACCGCGGTTCCTCGACCGCCGGGCCCGAGGAAGCGAAGCCTGCTCGGACCCCGATCGTGGTGCAGCTCAATTGGTATCCGGAAGCGGAACATGGAGGCCTTTACGCCGCCGCGGCTGCCGGCCTTTACGAAGCGGCTGGTATGGACGTGGAGATCCGTCCGGGAGGTCGCGCCGCCCCGGTCGCCTCGGAATTGGTGATGGAACGTTGTCAGTTCGCCTTTGCCAATGCCGACGACGTCGTCCTCTACCGGCAACAAGGGGCCGACGTGGTCGCTGTTTTGGCGGCGATGCAGGACAGTCCCCGTTGCCTGCTGGTGCGTCGCGATGCGGGAGTGACCGACTTTGACGGGCTGGCCGGGATGACGCTGCAGCGTCAAGCGGGACGCCCCTTCCTGGCATTCTTGCGGCATCGCGGGGTGCTCGAAGAGGTGCGAGAAGTCCCCTACAACGGCAGCGTGGCCCAACTGGTCGCTTCGCCGAAGGTCGCGATCCAAGCCTACTCCTTCGCCGAACCTTTGTTGGCCGCCCAGCAGGGAGTGGAGGTCGAGCGTTTGATGGTCAGTGAGCTGGGCTGGAACCCCTACAGCAGCGTGCTGGTCACCAGCGGGAAGCTGGTCCGCGAACAGCCCGCCCGCGTCCGCGCCTTCGTGCAGGCAACGCGGCAAGGCTGGCAACAATATCTGCAAGCTCCCGCAGCGGCGAACGAACTGATCCTGGCAGCGAACCAACATGGGATGACGGCCGAGGCGCTGGCGTTTGGGGCGGAGGAGATCCCGACGTTGGCGCTTCCCGAATCGCTGCCGAGTGAACGGGTCGGCGAGATGTCGCTGGAACGCTGGCAGACGCTCGTCTCCCAGATGGCCGAACTGGGCTTGGTCGACCCCGAAAAGGTGGCGGCCGACGCCTGCTTTACCACCGAGTTCCTCTAGCGGGACGGCTGCTCCAACGAGGCTGCGGAAGCGGGCCGGGGAGGCCGCCGGGGTGACGATTGCGTCGAACCGAGCGGCGGGTCAAAATCGGGAGCCTTTCGCTTCCCGTCCCGCCTCTCGCCGCGAGTTCCGCTTCGTGAATTCCTCCGCCTCCGCCTCCCTCGATTCCGACGATTCTGTTTCCGGGCGCCCGGGCCCGCTCAGCGAAGACGCCCTGGCGATGCTGGTGGCTGGCGGGATCCTCGGCATCGTGCTGGCAGTCCTGCTGGTGGCGGGCGAGACGGTCGAGGATACCTTGCTGAATCCGCTGGCCGGGTGGTTGGCCAAGCCGGGGGAATGGGATGTCAATCCTTTGGCCGGCCTGCAGCAATGGGGCGGGATCCTGGTCGCGGCGGTCGTCTGTGGCGGCGTGGGGCTACTGGCCGGTCGGCTCCGCGGGTACCGGCTCGCTCCCTTTGCCGGCGGCTTGGTGGTCATCCTCGGGCTGGCAACCTTGGCCTACCTGATGGCGGGGCAAGCAGTGATCAAGCATGCCAGCCTCAGCTACGCGCTCTGGGCGCTGCTCGTCGGACTCGTCATCAGCAACACCATCGGGGCGGGGGGCTGGCTTCGTTCGGCGGCGATGACCGAGCTCTACATCAAGGTCGGGCTGGTCCTTTACGGGGCGGAGATCTTGTTCAGCCGGTTATGGGCTTTCGGGCTGCCCGGCGTCTGCGTCGCCTGGGTCGTTACCCCGATTGTCCTGATCACCACCTACTGGTTTGGCCAGCGGATTTTGAAAATCGAATCCCCCACGCTGAACATGGTGATCTCGGCCGACATGTCGGTTTGCGGGGTCTCGGCCGCGATCGCCACCTCGGCGGCTTGCCGGGCGAAGAAAGAAGAGCTGTCGC